>CALGBT010000128.1 GCA_937884235.1 uncultured Pseudomonadota bacterium | reverse complement strand
GATGGTGGCCGCGGAGGCGGTGATCCAGGCCCCCCAGCCGAGGAGTCTCCGGCGTGCCACCGGAAGGGTGTAGAACCAGGCCACCACTGGGTCCGAGAAGAACCAGCGACGGAAGCGTCCGGCCACCCGTCCGCGACTCTCCCACTGCTCCCGCACTTCGGCAGGGATTTCCCGTGGTCCTCGTCGTGGCCGCAGAGATCGAGGAACCTCCAACTCCCGGGTATCCTCAACAGCCCCAGGTGAGTCCATGCTGATCTCAGACCTCGCCGATGAACGCGTAAACTCCCCGGGCACCTGATAGTCGCTGGTGTTCTCTTCTTTGAACCCGACGTCCTCACCAGTGCTCTCTGCCACCTGGGCTGCCGCATTTTCTTCTTGTTGAGCAAGTTCTTCTTCGGTGGTCATCTTCCCCTCTGCACGGGGCACATCATATCCCCTCACTGCACACTGAGCAAATCCCCTACCCTGCCAACGGCTTGACAGACGCTCGTGCGTGCTGTTATGCGTACATGATGTTTCGCGAGGAGAAAGACGTGAGTGACGAACGCAGGGAGGATTTCGAGGCCAAAGGGCTGGTAGGCGGTCACCCTGAGATTCGGGCGAAGACTCGGCGCTGTGTGGAGGTGGAGCACAGTTCCTTCTGGACCCCACTGGAATCTGACAGCCATGCCACGGCATTGCGGCAGTTCTCTGCGCCCGGCCCCTTGGCCGTGGAAATAGGCTTCGGACGAGGCCTCTTTCTTGGTCGATTTGCGATGCAACATTGCGATTGGCATTGCCTGGGCGTTGAGGTCAAGCGCAAGCTGGTGCGCGAGGCACTGGTGCGGTTCGACAAGTGGGGCGTGGTCAATGCACGCCTCTTGCTGGGAGATGCGCGGGCGCTGTTGCCGCCTTTCCTGGAAAAGGGTTCCATCGATGCTCTTTTCATTCTGTTTCCTGACCCGTGGTGGAAGAAGAAGCATCACAAGCGCCGACTGCTTGACGCAGTGGGCCTGGCGCCGCTGGTGCCCTTGCTCAAAGATAACGCACTGGTAGTTGTGCGCAGCGACGTCCCAGTGGTGTTGGACCTGGCCCGGATTGCTCTTCCCGCCATCGGTTGCGAGCTAACGGATGGTCCTGGCCTGGAACTGCCCGTGACGGATCGAGAACGCGTTTGCGACCGCATCGGCATCCCCTCTCAAGAGCTCTGTTATCGCTTTCGAGCAAGCGGGGGAGCATGAACATCGAACTTGCCATTTTGACGGTCCTTCTCGCAGGAGCGAGCGTGAGCCTGCTGATTGGTCTCCTCCGCATCGCGCGGCGAGTCTCCATTGGTGCGACTTCGTCTCTGCTGCTCCGTCGTTTCTGGCGCGGTTTTCCTGTTCCCGTTGGTCTGGTGCGCCGCCCAGCAGTATTGGTCAGTCATTTGTTCTTAACCTGGGGCCTGGTAGTCATGTCCCTGCGGTTCGTAACGCTGGCAGGCCGAGTCTCTGCGCCCGGCTACGCGCTCTTTGCCGACTGGGAATCGTTTCATCAGCTGTATGTGCCGCTGCACGAATGGACGGCCCTGGGGATGCTCGCGGCGGTGGGCTTTCTCCTGCTGCGCCGTTGGGTTTTGAAGCCGCGCCATCTGGCGCTGAATCTTTCGAGCGAATTCTTTCTCTTCTGGCCGGCCCTGGTGTTGGTCTGCGACCTGGTTCACGAATCGGCCCACATGGCCCTGTTGGTAGAGAGTGGTCTGGCGGACCATTCGGTGATATCGGGGGCCTTGGGCCATATGTTTATGGAGAGCGGTTTCTACAAATCCGAGATGGTGGCGCTCTCTCGGTTTGCCCTGTGGACTTCGCTTTTGGGCGTGGCTGCGGCTCTTGCTTCTGCGCCATACGGGCGCAACACTCACTGGTTCACCGGCTGGCTGGGGCTGATACTGAGGAGTCGGGTTGATGCGCAACTTGTGGGGGCGAAGAGGACTGCCAGGGTCTCCAGCAAGGCCTTGGTCGACGCGTTGAATTGCACTGAATGCGGCCAATGCGACGTCATTTGCGAAGGCAAGCTGGGGTTGCAGGCCGTGCGACCTTCGCAGGTACCACTGACTCTGAGGCGCTTGGTACGGGCGGATGCCACAGGCGATCTGCTCGAGGGATGGCAAGGGGCCATTGGCGATGCAGTATTGGCCCGTTGTATCGGCTGTGGCGATTGCGACGCCTCTTGCCCACTAGGGATTGAATTGACTACGGCGATTGCCGCCTTGCTAAAATCAGCCGGCCTGCCACTGCCTATCTCATCGCCGGATGGCGATGAGGGAGAGTTGGTGCCGGCCTTGGAGAATCCTGTTAATGAGTGATGCAAAACGAGACTACTACGAGGTGCTGAACGTCGACCGGGCAGCTGGTGCCGACGAAGTGAAGCGTAGCTACCGCAAACTTGCGGTCCGCTTCCACCCCGACCGCAACCCGGGCGACCAGGCGGCTGAGGAGAAGTTCAAAGAGGCGACTGAGGCCTACAAGGTGCTCTCGGATGCGGAGCAGCGCAAGATCTACGACACGTATGGTCACCAAGGCCTACGCGGCGCTGGCTTTGAGGGATACTCCAGCATGGAGGACATCTTTCAGTCCTTTGACGTCTTCGGTTCGGTGCTGGGAGATCTTTTTGGTTTTGGAGGCAGAGGGCCGCGCGCCAATCGACCCATGAAGGGGCGCAATGTACGGGTGCGGGTGCCCATGACTTTCGCAGAGGCCTTTGCCGGTGCGGAGAAGGACCTGGCCCTCCGGGATGAAAGTCCTTGCACCGAATGTTCCGGCAGTGGTGCAGCCAGCGGTGGACTCTCGACCTGCACGGAATGCGGCGGCAGTGGCCAGGTGGTGACGCGCAGCGGATTCATCGCCATGAGCGCGGCTTGCGGTCGGTGCGGGGGACATGGCAAGCTGATAACGAAAGCCTGCGCCAGTTGCTCCGGTCGCGGGACGACAACCGAGCAACGCAGCGTGCATGTTCGCATCCCTGCCGGAGTGGACACGGGTGACCAGATGGGCATTCCCGCAGAGGGTGAGCCAGGGGCCAATGGCGGACCCCGGGGAGACCTTCTGCTGGTTTTTGAGGTGGCCCCGGACAAACGTTTTCGCCGCGAAGGTTCGACTTTGCACATGGACTTGGAAATCAGTTTCTTCCAGGCCGCCATGGGGGAGAAGATCCCCGTGGAGACGGTGGACGGAGTAGAGCATTTGCGCATTGATGCTGGAACTCAGCCGGGTGCCGTGAAGCGCATCAAGCGTGGGGGCATGCCAGACCCCAACACTGGACGCCGCGGAGAGCTGCTGGTGCACATCGTGGTCCTGGTGCCGACTCGTCTGGACCGTCGCCAACGCAAGCTTATCGAAGAACTGCGCACGGCCTTTGAAGGCAAGGAGTAGCCCCCATGTTCGTTCCATTTCCCCTTGGTCGGTACACGGTAACTGAAGGTGTTCGCATCGGCAGCATGGGTGAGATCTTGCTGGGGCAGCGCATTGAAGAGGATGGTTCTCGGACGACATGGGCCATCAAGCGACCATTGCCTGACATTGTGGAAGACCCGGAGTTGCTTGGCCTCTTCTGGAAAGAGACCGAGTTAATGCAGCGTTTGCGCCACCCCTCCTTTCCCAAAGTTGAAGAAGTGGGCGTCACCAACGGGGTTCCCTATCTGGTTATGGAGCATATCGAGGGAGTGGTACTGGCCGACCTCCTTGAGGAGCCTACCGTTGTCTCCGAGATTCGTCTGGAGACATGGGTGCTGATGGCCAGCGAATTGGCTTCGGCGGCAACTGAGGTTCATCGATTCAAGCGTGGCGACCGCTCGCTGGTTCATGGAGACATTCGCGCCGGCAACATTATCATCAGCAGCTTGGGACGCACTCGACTACTCGATCTAGGGCTGGCCGTGGCCAACGACTCGGTATGGGGCAGCGCGCAACGGGCCCGCGTTGGTTTGCCGCCCTTCATCGATCCCTATGACCGTCGGGTGGAGATCGATACCTATGCCATCGGCCGCCTGCTGACACAATGCCTGGGGGGCCTCGACTTTGTCTTCAACGACCGGAGCAGACTTCCCGAGGGGCTGGTTGAAGTGCTGCGCAAGGCCACGGATCCCAGTGGTCTTTATGCTTACAAGAGCGCTGAGTCAATGCGCTGGGGACTCCAATCGTACTTGATGCAAGAGAAGATCGAGCAGATGCGAGAAGAACTGGCGCGGCTCGTCCGGAAGTTGATGCCTGCCAGGTCCTCCCTCATGGATTCAAGCCCTGAATAGTCGCTAGCGCTCCGAGTCGGAGTTCTTCTTCCGCCCCGCCGGCTCCGGCGGGTCCATATCAACTCTGCCCCTACGCTCATGCGATCGAGTTTGCGCATTGTCTCGCTGAGCTGCGGCCTTGCCTCTTTCATCCCCCATGAAGAGCCGACTGATGACCTCGGCCACCTGCCGTCCTTTATAGAGATCGTGGGCTGCAGGACCAGACTCGTTGAGGAAGTAGCTGGCCTTGTCGAAAAGCTGAAACTCCGTCGGCACGAAGACGATGTGACCGAACTTGGTCAATAGGCGTCGAGAAGCTGGATCGGCAAGGTCGTCGACCCTCACGGGGGTATCCACCACCATGCTGATGACGCGAAAATCCCGGTGTGAAAAGGGGTTTTGTGCTGCGTGATAGCCGAAATCCCGGTCCTCATCGCGCAACTGTATGCCCATGGTTTCCTGGAACAGCTGTGACACCGGGGCGATGGTATTGGTCGACTCTCCGGGAATAACGTAGGTAAAGGGAATGAGGTACTTCTTCAGAAAGAAGAGCATGGGCAGGAGACCGGCGCGATTTGAAGAGATGATACGAAAACGGATCCTGTCGAAAACCTGAGCTGCAGTATTCTTGCGCTTCGACAGCAGCTTGGTGATGAGGCTCTCTTTGGTCTTCTGTGAGGCCTGGTAGGTCTCGATGGGAAAGCCCTGCTCAAGCATGCGATTAACGGTTCTGGAGACACGCCGCTCCAGTCTGGCGAAGAACTCACGCTCGCTGACGGGCAGATGATAGAGCAGTTCCCTGGCCTCCAGGTGGTTGATTACGTGCATCACCTTGAGGAGCATGGATGCCTGGGTCCGATGCTCCCCCTTAGAGGAGGCGTAGAGATAGAGATCCTGTATCCTGCCGGGACGGACAATGACGCTGGGAAGGTCAAGGCCGAGGGAGGTCCGACAATACTCAATGGCGCTCTGGTGGATGGACGAAAGTCTTTCCATGTCGAGGATATTGTCGGGGTCGTACTGACTGACCCTCAGGAACTCGTCAACATCAGACAGCCTGCTGAAGTAGAATCGTTCCCAGTCGACGATGGAACCGCCCCGGATGAGATGGCGTATCTCCATGATATCGCCACCGGTAATCTCCGAGACATTGAGCAGATTGCTCAGTTCCCTGTCCAAGGTGTAGCGGTTCTCTTGCATGCACCAACCAGTCTATCGTGTTTCGAGGCAGAGGACCATACCCGAAGGGCCATCTTCAGATCAAGCACTAAACCAGTTGTCCAATGCCTTTATTCCCCCCTTTGAAGCCTACTTGCTCGACTCTGGAGACAATCGCGGATAGTATACCCGTCGGCGCGCCTCTTGCGGGTGCGTGAAGGAGGCAGTGTGGGGTTCAGCCGAGTCTACGGTCAGAAGCACAGCATCAGTGTGCTGCAGTCTGTGCTGGCTCGGGATCGGGTGGCTGCTGCGTACCTCTTCGTCGGTCCCCCTGGCATCGGCAAGAACCTCACGGCCATTGAGTTTGTGAAGGCTCTGAATTGCGAATCTCCGGGCGGTGATGCTTGTGATCAGTGCCCCCCCTGTCGCCTTATCGAAGGGGGCGAGTTTCCGGATCTCTACGCACCGGAGAGGCAGGGGAAGCTAATAGTCAAGGGAACCAGCGGGGAAAGGGGCCGCAACACGCTGGTCAATATCGTTTCCCGTCTCCACTATCCGGCGGTCATGGGGCGGACCAAGGTCGTACTGCTGGATCCGGCCGACGCGCTTACCTCCGAGGCTGGCAACATGCTCTTGAAGACACTGGAGGAG
>CALGBT010000127.1 GCA_937884235.1 uncultured Pseudomonadota bacterium | reverse complement strand
GGTTAGAATGGTTGGAAACGCAAACGAAGACGAGATCCGGGTCGCTGGCACCAACCTGCTTGCAACTCCAACCTTGTGGGCACTCTTCGCTGCAACTCTGTGAGCAAACTCCTTCGCCCATGTGCTCAACGCACCAACCCGACTGGCAATCAGCGTTCTCGGAGCATTTGTCGAGGAAACAACCTTCCCCGGGCAGACAACCCAGAACAGGAATGTCAGGCTGCAGATCGGGTAACGAGAGGTCGAGGAGTGAGAGATCGCCGATGTCTGTGTCCACAAAATCCGGCACGGCAACCGTGACATCACCGTTGCCGTCGGGAGACACGGCTCCGTCAGTGGGGAGGTCATCGGTGGTGACAGGAGTATTGGCACTGCTGCAAGCGAAGAGCACTGCCGCGAGGCAGGGCAGGATTCTGTTCTGACGCATGTGTCGCCTCCGGCAGTGGCTAGTAGTAGGTGGTTCGCACAATGGGCTGGAAGAGCTCGGTGTGTTGTTGGCAGACGTCCTTAACCGGACAAGTGGGGCAGTCCGGGATCTTCATCTCATGGCATGTCTTGCGCAGTTTGAAGAAGAGCCAGTCGATGGAGGCAATGTCCTTGCCCGATGCTCGACAGAGTTCATCCACCGCCTCATAGACATCCCGCCGGATGCTCTTTTCTTGCGCAAACGAGAGGAAGCGACGAGTGGTGAGAGCGGTGCGGAGGTCCCCATGGGCAACCTGCACCATGCCCGTTCGCAGGAAGGTTCGTTGAATGTGGTAGTCCACAACCGGGCGTAGGTCACTGCCTGAAATGTCAAGGAATCCCTCCGGGCGATTCTTCAATATAATCGCTAGCAGGAAGAGCTTCTTCTGAAGTGGGTCTTCACCATATCCAGGGACATTGCGCATGATACTGACGAATTTCTTGATGGGCGATTCAGCGCGGTTGGCCTCGGCCACAATCTGCTGCGGGTCCAGGTCGCGGGCGAGAAGGTACTGCCCGTACTCGTTGGTTAACTGCAGATGGGATTCGAACATGGGCAGGCGGCATTCGCCATCGTCCTCGGAGAAAGCCGCTGCCACCTGTTCACGCGTTGCCGCAGCCTGGCCGTCGGGGGCGAGGAAGGCCGGAAAATTCTGGGCGGTCTTGAGCATGGCCCGGAACATGAATTCGGCTCCTTTGCGGCGTTCTCCGTCCAGGATGCCGTAGTAGGGCTCGACATACCCGGCCCCATCATCAGTCCAGAAGCCGTACTGGTGGAGCGTGACTGCAAAGAAGTAGTCGATTGCCCAGACATTACCCTCGGGGGGGAACAAGTCAGTGCCGAGCCCGGGACCACAGAAGTCGAAGCCCTCGGCGTCGTCCTGGGAACTGATGAGCTCAGCGATACGCAGGATCTGCGCAGGATTAATAGTCGTGGACATAGCACTCTCCTATTTGGTGCAGGTAACCTGTGTCACCATGATTTGAGTCTGTTGGTCACTGCAGCGTATTGGTTGGACCACGGAGCCCTCCGGCTATCTCGTCCCCATTAGACCGCAATTACCCGCGCGAGGCAACAGGCTTGCAATGAGTGCAATTCCATCGTAGATGTTGACAGCAGAGCGGGATCAATATAGATCGTGCTGCGAACTGAGGCGGCTGCGCTCGAATCATGGGCTGGCGCAGCGGGAGGCACGAAATGTCACAACAGAAGAAGGCCGGAGCCATAACCTTCCTCCTTGAGAATTCGCTTTTCTTGATTGCCGGGGCGGCAGTGGCGCTGGTGTGGGCAAACACGGGTAGTCATTCATACCACGCAGTTGCCCACAACGGTGCTTTCCACTTCGCCGTCAACGATGTATTGATGGCCTTCTTCTTCCTCCTGGCGGGCAAGGAGATCCGGGAAGCAATGCTCCCCGGTGGTGCCCTTTCCAGCGCCCGCACGGCGAGCCTGCCGTTGATGGCGACCCTGGGCGGCATGTTGGGGCCAGCCCTCATCTATGTCCTCGGTGCCAAGGTTTTGATGCCTGAGTTGATGCCCGGCTGGGCCATCCCCATGGCAACAGACATCGCCTTCTCGTACCTCGTGGCCAAGATGATCTGGGGGAAGTCCGATGCCAATGGCAAGACTCCTGCGCCCATCGTCTTTCTCTTGCTCCTCGCCATTGCGGATGATGCCGGTGGTCTCATTGTGCTGGCGACGTTCTACCCACAGCCCTTGATGGTCAACTTTGGCGAAGTTATTGGCAGCAGCTTCCTCGCCGCTCATCAGATGGTTGTTTTCGGCACCTTTGTGGGGGCTGCCATTGCGACGTCGCTGCTCTTCTGGAAGAAACTGCACATTACCAATTTCTGGCTCTACCTCCTGGTTCCCGGCGTGTTGTCCTGGTTCGGCTTCTTCTTTGGGGGCATCCATCCTGCGTTGGCGCTGGTGCCGCTGGCCTGGTGCATTCCACACGAGCATTCGGACCTTGGCATCTGGGCTCCAGGCGAGTCAAATCGCAAGGATACTCTGAACGTCATGGAGCATTGGTGGAAGAACCCGGTGGAATTAATCCTCGGGCTCTTCGGTTTCGTCAACGCTGGCGTTGCGCTGTCCGCCATGGGCACTGGCACCTGGCTGGTACTTGCCGGACTGCTCGTCGGCAAGCCCGTTGGCATCATCTTGATGACAAAACTCGGCCAGTTATTTGGTTTGCAATTGCCTGAGGGCATGGGCACAAAGGACCTCGTGGTGGTGGGTTTGGCCGCTGCAATTGGCTTCACGGTAGCGCTCTTCGTCAGCGTGGTAGCTTTCCCTCCTGGGGACATTCTTGACAGTGTAAAGATGGGGGCTCTCTTCAGTTTCGGCGCAGCCATAGTCACGCTTGTTGCAGCGAAATTGCTGGGCGTCAAGAAGGCCGCCTAGATCTGGCCACATCGACTGCCACATCAACTGAAACATCAACTGCTTCTGCAACTGCAATGGCGACGGCATCGGCGGCTTCGTGCTTCGGCAGCGTAGCCAGACGACGACAGCGACAGCAATGGTAGTGTCGGGTTGCGGAATGTTGTATTGTGAGTTGGTTGAGGTGGTGGATGAGTAATCGCTATTCACGACAGGAACGATTTGAGGGCCTGGGGCCTGGGGGGCAGGAGCGCATTGGTCTGGGCACTGTCGTCGTCCTGGGCTGTGGTGCGCTGGGGACGTTGAGTTCAGGATTGCTGGTGCGGGCCGGAGTGGGGCGGGTACGGATTGTCGATCGTGACATCATTGAGTTGCACAACCTGCAGCGCCAGCACCTTTTTGATGAAGATGATGTTGCCCTTGGTTTGCCCAAGGCGGTTGCCGCACAGCGCAAGTTGGCGGTGACCAATCGTGACGTCGTGGTAGAGGCAACTGTTGCGGATATCGGACCTGCGAATGTCCTGGAGTTGATTGCCGGGGCGGATGTGGTGGTTGATGGGCTGGACAATTTTGAGGCCCGCCTGCTGGTGAATGATGCCTGTCTGAAGTTGGGGATTCCCTGGGTTTACGGTGGGGCGGTTTCGGCCCACGGGGCAGTGATGGTGATCCGGCCGGGGAAGACGGCTTGTTTCCGGTGCCTGGTGCCGGGGATCCCGGACGGGAGGTTGCCAACCTGCGAGACTGCCGGGGTGCTTGCTTCTGCGCCGACAACAGTGGCGGCGATGCAGGTTGTTGAAGCACTGAAGTTGCTGGCAGGGGTGGAAGATAGGATCTCCCGCGACCTGGTTTCCATGGACCTGTGGCACGGCGGTTTCACTGCCATCCATATCGAACCCCGCAGTGGTTGCGAAGCTTGCGCCGGCACTTACGAGTATCTGGCCAGGGACATTCGTGGAGAGACGGAGGTGATGTGTTCAGCCGTACAGGTGCGCCCCTTGGCCCCGCGCTCTCTGGACCTTGAGCAGATTGCCCGGCAACTGGACGGGCTCGGTGAAATCCTGGCCAATGAACATATGTTGCAGTTTGACGGCGAGGGCATCTCCTTCGTCCTCTTCCCGGACGGCCGTGCTGTGGTTAACGAGACAACCGACGTGTCCTTCGCCCGGGCTGTCTATTCAAAGTACATCGGCACCTGACCAATCCCCAGGCAGCCCGCGCCGCCAGTCATGGCGGCGCCGTCGTCAGGCACCACGCAACCGTCGTGTGGCG
>CALGBT010000126.1 GCA_937884235.1 uncultured Pseudomonadota bacterium | reverse complement strand
AAGGTCCTTTCCGCGACACTGCTGCTGGCCTGCTCCGGGGCGCCAAAGCCGGCGCCTCAGGCCGGGGCCGCCTTGATGCCCGAATTGAATGCCCCGGCCACCGACATCGAATTTGAGAAGGCTCAGGGAACACTGGCGGCCGGCCCGGTGGACAAGTATGTGCCGCTGCGCTGGCTGAACAACGCCCGCAGCGCCCTGGACAGCGACGGCGATGCCCTTGATATCAGAGGCAATTTCCCGGCTGCACTGCGGTGGTCGGGGTTGGCAGCCAAAGCAGTGGTCGAACGCCCGGACAGCAATCTGGTCTTTGAGATTCTCACCGAGCACCTGCGCATTTGCAATCACGCCTCGGCACCACATCTGGCAGCGAGCAGTCTGGCAAGGCTGCAGGCCTTCGCCAAACTCGACCCCATCAGGCAGGCCCTGGTGGACGCGTTGGCCCTGGAAAACGAGTTGGTGCCAACCCGGTTGCCCGACGGGACCTACTCGACGCGCTACTGGTCCTACGCCCATCCCGGCCTAACGGCACGGGTCGAGGCACAGTCGCAGCGGCTGGACGGCCTGATGGCTCCCAACGAGGCCGACAAGGAGTTGCAAGATGCCTGGCTGCGACTGCGCACCGGCTGGACTGCCGTCGTCTGTGCCCTGGCGACGGGAACAGTCACTGCTTGGAGCCGCTCCTCCGATGAACTGCAACATGATCTGGTTGCTTCGCTGGAGAAGCGGGTCCTCCGTAGCATCTGGTATGTGCCATCCGAACGCTACCCCAAAGTTGTATCCATCCTCCATTTGCAGCTCGTCAAGTTCTATGAGGCTGCCGGAGATGAAGAGAAAGCCCAGCAGAACCTGCAGACCGCGCGTCGCATGGTTTTACCGACGCAGGACCCGTCGGCCATTCTCCGTGTGAGTCTAGCCGAGATTGACCGAATTCTTGCCCCAGGGGCCTCCGTTGAGGCACTGGGAATTGTCATGGGCGGGCCGGATGCCACGGCACCAACTGTTGACCCGCCCCCGGACATTCGTCCGCCGGCGCCCGAGTCCATCTGGCTGACTCGGTCTGCCCAGGTAGAATCGAAACTGATGGGGGCTGAGAACAGCTACCGGAAGGAGAGCAACCTGCGGGGCCTGGCGGCAACCTGGCTCAGGCGCGGGCTCCTCGCCGCCGGTCTCGGCCGATACGACGAGGCTGCGGACTTCTATCGGCAATCGGAGTCGGTTTCGCTGCTGGCTGGCGATTCGGGGGCCGCACTTGTTGCCCTGGCGCATCAGTTGGCCCTGGAGTTGCGCGCCGACCAGATCGGCCGTGCGCAGCAAGCCGAAAGGCGTTTCTTCGCCCTGGTAGAGGAGAGTGGCCGCCACGCGCTGGCGCTTAGCGTCGGGGATGCGCTCATGGGCATCGCTGGCCGTGAGTTCACGCGCATGGGAACGCCTAACCAACGGCTTGAAGTCCTGCGTCTGGCAGCCGAGTGTTACGAACGCTATGCCCCCCCCGCCTTGCTTTTGCGGAGCTACGGCGGCCTGCTCCGCATTGCCGCCCACTTCCGCTATAACGAGGAGGTACGCACTTACGCTGAGCGAGCCCTGGCTGTAGCCGACTCACTGCTGGCTGGAAAAACTGTGCCCCCGATGCTCGAGGCTTTGCGCCCACCCATTGCCATCACCCGTTGCGACATCGCCCACACAGCTGCGGCCGCGCTGGTAGCCGGCAACAGCTGCGGCGCACAGTGCCTCGCCCTGGCTGAAGAGGCGCGCCGCTGCAATCTGGCCTTGGCATCTACTGCCGGGGCAGACGAGGAAGAGGTGAAGCTGACTCTCGCCATGGCGCGAGCGGCCAACGGGCAGGGTCTGGGGGCCCGCGAGCTGCTCCCGGAAGATGACCTGAACAGCCATCTTGAGGTGGCGCTCCAGGCGGGACAGACTGAGCAGGTGGTGGGCCTTTCTCGTCAGTTGGTTGCCAACAGTCGGGCCCTGCTGGCTGACGTGCTGCCCCCAGAGCCCGCCGAGGCCGACACCGACGCAGAAGAGGTGGCGCCCATGGCCGTTGACAGGGCCTTGCTGGCCACCGCCCGGGCGAATCTGGCCACAGACATACGCCGGCTGAGCCAGGCTCTGGTTGCTCAGGGGGTCGAGCGCACTCGGAAGGATGGGTCCCGGGAGGCTCCCGAATTCGTCGAGGCGCGAACTCTGCTTGACGAGTGGAGAGAGCTGACCGTTGCCAGCGGGGAATGGCAGCAGAGGCCATGGGAACTCCTCTCTCTTTACGGCCAGATAGCTGCCACCCTGGGTGAAGAGCTGGCCGCATGGATCTCCTTCGCCGGGGCACTTGATGCCATCTGGCAGAAGCGTGATGGCATCGCCAGTCTTTCCGGCAAGGCCGCTTTCACTGCTTCAATTTCAACTATGGTTGAGCAGGCCATGCGCTTCCTCCTGCAACATGGCGAGGAGGAGTTTGATGTGCCAAAGCACGGCCGTCTTACCGGGGCAGCTGCGGCACTGCTCCTGCGTGAAGACCTGGAGGCCCAGGAACTGGCGGCCACTCTGGATGGCGGGACGGCATTTCACGTTCGACTGCTGGAGGGACAGGACGCAATCTCTCTGCGTGCGTTAGAGCAGCGTTTGCGCAAGTCGCGCACCGAGGAGGACTACTTTGTCGCCACCAGCAGCGCCGATCGAAGCGCCGCGGCCCATACCGAGCGCGAGACCGTAGAATCCTGGCTGGAGCAGGCTCGAAGCGATCTGGCCGTGAAGTATCCGCGGCTCGCCCTGGCCCGCGGCGTGCCGCGTCGATTCTCGCCTGACGACTTGCGTGAATTGGCCGGCCTGCGCGGCCTGACCTTCGTCATCTATCGGCTCTCTCGGCCCGACAGCACCGCTTGGATAGTCGATGCCGAGACCATCCGGTCGGTGCGCATCCCCGCATCAGACAGGGAGGTCGAACGACTTGCCGGGCAACTGCTTAATCTGCTCACGGCGGGCCGTGACATTGGCGCCATTTCGGCGAAGCTGTATGAGGCACTCCTCGCCCCGGTCATGCCACTACTGCCTGCCGCCGGTGCGATCGGACTGGTTCCAGACGGGCCTCTGCACCAGCTCCCCTTTGCCGTCCTCGAGAAGGATGGCCATTCGCTCCTAAGCGGCCACCCCTTCTTCCTGATTCCGTCATTGCCGTTGTACGCCCACCTTGCCAGCCCCGACAGAGTTCTTCTCAGAAAGGCTCGCGGAGTAGTGCTGACCAGGAGTGCCTTAGCCCCGGCGAAAACCAAAGACGCAGCAGGGGTGGCGGGCACCTTCAAGAGAATCTTGGGCGACGACTTCGTCACCGTCTTTTCTGGGGATGCCGCCACGGAGACCGCCTTCTACTCGTCGGCAAAGGGAGGAGACCTGATTCACCTCATCGGTCCAACCAAACCCTTTGCCAGCGAGCCAATGTACTCGGGTCTCCTCTTCGCCACAGCCTCCGAAGGCGACGACGATGGCCTCCTGCAGGCATGGGAACTCGCATCAAACCCACAGCAGGCGAAGCTCGCAGTGGTCGAAGCGCGCGGCGAGGGCCCAGGGGTGTGGAATGAGACGGAAGTCACCGCAGGCCTGGCAAGGGGTTTCTTCACCGCGGGAGTGCCAACTCTGGTCACCAACTCGGCGCTGGTGGACCGGGCCGCTTCAGAGTTCTTCTTCGAGCAATTCTACGGCTTGCTCAAGAGTGGCACCACGGTGTGCGAAGCGATACAGAAAGCAACCCTTGCCACGCGCCAGCAACCCGCCTTCTCACATCCTTCAGCGTGGGGAATGTTCACGACGTACGGCCTGGGCGATGTGACAGTCTTCAGTGCAGAATAGGCGTGCAGACCCGCAGCTCAGTTGTTGGGATGAAAAACTCGCTCGTCGCCCTCATTGGTGAGCCTGGTGAAGCATTGGGTAATCGCCTCTTCCACCCCCTTCTCCATCATTTCGGCTGAGAACTCTGGTAGCCGAGCCTCGTTGACTCGCACCTGAATATCAATCGCATCACCCTTGCGCGCCGCAGTAACCTGAATCCGGTCACCGTCTTCGAGCACCAACGTATCGCCGGGTTTGGTGGCACGATAGGCACAGGAAGTAAGGTTCCCGATAAGGCCCTCAATCTGAAACTGCTTGTAGTTGACAAAGACCCAGTGAATCGTCTTCTCCGCCTCGGCTTTCTTCTTGCGGTCCGGCTTGTCCCGGGCAATGGCCGTACTCATGGTGAATATCAATAATCCTAACACCAACCAGATAAGTCGTGCCTTGCTCATGGCCCCTTCCCCCTCTTTTTCGTCATGTCCTATCGTACGTCCGCCATTATAACCCGGATAAGGTTTCGGTGCAATCTTCCCCGCAGGACCACCCAGGGCGATCGCATCTAAATCCGCTTGACTTGGACGATCTGGCGTGATCCAACC
>CALGBT010000125.1 GCA_937884235.1 uncultured Pseudomonadota bacterium | reverse complement strand
ATTACATCGTATTGGGCGAGAACGGGGCAATCCTCGACCAAGCAGTCAGGAACAATCGTTACGCAGATGCCCTCAGCGCATTCGCCCTCGCCAGCATCACAGGGTGTCCCGTCGTCCACGTTGCTCTGGTCGCACTCGCCGGTTCCGAGATTGCACTCAGAGGTCGTGCATTCGGTGGGGGCAGGACAGGTTGCTGCAGGCCCGGATATGCACTCCCCACCAGCGCAGATGTCGCCCACGGTGCAAGCGTTCAAGTCGTCGCAGAGAGTACCGTTGTCGGCTGGCAGGTCACATTCACCAGTCAGAGAATTGCACTGGGCCAGCATGCACTGCGGCACGTCGGTGCAATCGATGCCGAGGCCGGGGATGCAAGAACCGGCGTCGCACGTCTCCAGTCCGTTGCACGGATTCTCGTCGTTGCAGATGCCGCAGTTGCCACCGCAGCCGTCATCGCCACACTCCTTGCCGTCGCAGTCTGGCTGGCAAACACAGAACCCTTCCACACAGTCATCCTGGTCGCCAGGGCAGGTGCCACAATCATCGCCACAGCCATCCGGCCCGCATATCTTGCCATCGCAATCCGGTGCACAGATGCACGCACCGTCGATGCATTCGCTCTGGTTGTTGCAGGTGCCGCAATTGCCCTCGCAGCCATCATCGCCACATTCCACCTCCTCACAGAGCGGCTGGCACTCGCAATTGCCATCGACGCAGAGGTCCTGGGCCTCTGAGCACTGACCACAGGTCCCCCAGCAGTTATCGCTGCCACACGTCTTGTTGGTGCAGTCGGACTCGCAGCACTCGAGCGGGAAGAGGCCCTCCGGGTCGGCACCATCTCCGCCACACTTGTAATTGCCCTTGTCCCAACCGCAAGTGTCCAGCGGCGCATCGTTGTTGCTGCAGTTGTATCCCTTCAACTTGCCGTCGTCTTCGCACCACAACCAGACGTTGCCTGCACAGCACCCGAAGTCCTTGAGGCCATCCTTGCAAAAGTTCGGATGGCAGGTGCCCGCTGCACAAACCAGGTATTGGCCGCAGTCACCGCAGCTACCACCGCATCTGTCATCGCCGCAGTCAGCCTCGGTGCAATCCGGCACGCACTCCACTTCTTCCTTTGTTTCCAGGGTATCGACCGTCTCCGGAGTGTCTGCGGTCGTCTGGTCTACGGCATCGGTCCTCGTGTCTGCGACATCATTGATGTCTACGCGGGCCAGGTCACCAACTCGCACATCGCCTGTGCCATCGGCCCGCTGCCGCCCGCTATCCGACTTGCCATCCCCACCCCGTGCATCGGGGGTCCAGGGGGCAGGCTGCGATACGCATCCGCTGGAGAGAAAGATGGCGAGCCCTAAGACAAGTAGCTTCTTCATCAACGATTTCCTCAGTTCTGAACGAGCGGATAATAGCACTATTCGCCCGGGTGGGGAAGGAGGTCGTTTCGAGTTGGTAGCCCCTCGCGCTGCGCACTTGTTTGCAGGGACGTCCATGTTACATCGGCCCAGGTTGTTCGCTATCTGCCTG
>CALGBT010000124.1 GCA_937884235.1 uncultured Pseudomonadota bacterium | reverse complement strand
TAGACGCAACGCTCGCCCAGCCGCAAGTTGATGCCAGACCACGCCGCGTCGACCTGGGAACTGTAAATAGTCTGGTAGCTGCTGGAGTAAAGAGCTTGTGTTTTGGTGGGATCGCCGGTGGTCTTGAACCACAGCATTACAGTGTGATCTCGTTTGAGTTCTAGCGCATCCCAATCGCCCGTGGCCTGGAGGTAGGAGCCATTTCCAGAGAAGCTGAACGCTCCCCCGGGTGCCTGGAGGGTACCGTTGGCCTCAGAGACGCCGTTCTGGGACGTACCCACATTGCCGGTGACGTCGGTGGGGGCTTCGTCCACCCACCTCCAGTGGATCCGAGGCCGCGAGTTGGCCGGGGCGTTGGCCAGCAGGACTTCTACCGGTTCGTTGGTGCGCCGGGCCGTGGAATCGAGTCCGGCGGCCGCCAGATTGAGATCAAAGTGGGCGAGGTACTCGCCGTGGTCGGCCAGGGCCTCGCAAGCATCGGGGCCGGAAATGTCATTCAAGTCGGGGTTGCCCGGGTCAAATGCGTAGGGGCATGCGTCTTCGATGTTCAGAAGACCGTCGTTGTCCCAGTCATCATCATCGCCTTCACACTCCGGGGCCACGTCGTGATAACAGCCGGTCTCCGGGTGGCAGAGGTCCTGGCTGCAGTAGATGCCGTCGTCGCAATCCAGGGGGTTCCCGCTGGTGCAAATCCCGGCGTTGCAGCCGTCTGTCACGGTGCAGACTGTCCCATCGCTGCATTCGGAACCGTCTTCTGCGGCCACGTTCTTGCAGCCTTCTTTGGGCTTGCACGAGTCGACAGTGCAAGAGTTCTGGTCATCACACAGGTTCAGTTCGTCACCGCTTTCGCAGACTCCTGACTGGCAGGTGTCGCCCAGCCAGCAGACCTCGTCGTCTTCGCACTCAGTGCCGTCCTCGAGGGCGAGATACTGACAGCCCAAACCTGCCTCGCACCACTCCTCGGTGCACTGGTTGTCGTCGTTGCAGTCGGTGGGGTCGCCGGCTTCGCATTTGCCTTCGAGACAGGTCTCCACGCCGGTACAGGGGTCTTCGTCGTCGCACTCCGCAGCCTCGCCTACCCAGCACGTTCCACCGCAGCCGTCATCGCCACAGTCCTTGCCGTTGCAGTCGGGGACACAACCCAGATCCTCCACTGTCTCTGTGCTGTCGGCAAGGAGGTCTTCGGGCTCAATGCTATCCGCAGGCTCCTCCAGATCGAGCTGGGACAGTGCATCCGCCGTGTCTTCATCCGGCAGGTAGTCGGTGTCTATCAGGTCGTGTGGCTCGGCCAGGTCTTCGCCAGCGGCATCGCCATCAGGACCGGCAGTGTCGGTAATGTCGGTAATGTCGGCAGGCGTCGTCGGTGTATCCGCTAAATTGACATCGGTGACATTTGTGTCGGAGCTTGAAAGTTCAGTCTTTCCATCAGCCATCGAGACGTCATCGGCCTTGGTGTCGGTGCCAGTTGCATCCGGAGTCCATGGAGACGGCTTGGAGACACATGCAGTGAACAGGAGAGTGGCGATGAGCAAGGATCTCGGCATTTGCATTCCTCGTCGGAAGGAAAGTAGATAATCTCAACCATAGCATTGGTAGTCAAGGAGCAACAGGGGGATGCTGCGGAGCCGCTCTGCACGCTCCACACAGCGCCTGGCGTCAGCCTGGCGCCGCCTCTGGGTTGTCGGCTGTTACCCCGGTGGTGCGTACGGCGGCGCCACCCTGACAGGCGGCGCTGGGATGGGATGTGGGTGGGAAAGGGACAGCGCTAATGGTTCCCGGCGCAATTCCTATCATGGACAACCTCTGCCCAGGGAGTATCCTTGAACACCCGTTGGGCGAAAACAGAAGAAGGAGAGACCATGGACGTACCCGCAATACGCCGCTTCCTGGAAGATACGCTGGCCGACGACCGACTCTCTCGAGGCGAGCGGAGTATGTTGCACGATCTGCTTGACGAATTGCGGCCGATGTCAGTTCAACAGGGTGTCTTGCTGCACGAGGCTTTTGACCTTGTGCGGCGTCGCCTGGAGGATGCGCGGCAGCAGGAGTCGTTGGACTGGCTCTACGAGGTGGTCAAAGTACTGCGCCCCATCAAGGGGTTGACGATCTCCGGAGCGCGGTTGGCTGAGGCTCATTTCATGCCTGGGGAGGGGGGGCTGGAGCGGCTCGTGCAGTTGCTGGCGGGATGTCGCGAGACCCTGGCAGTCTGCGTCTTCACGATCACCCACAACGAACTCGCCGATGCCATTATCGATGCACACACACGGGGTGTCGTGGTGCGGGTTTTGACCGACAATGACAAGGCCTATGACCGGGGCTCTGACGTCAGTCGGATGCTGCAAGCTGGAGTGCCCCTGCGCACCGATGATACCGATGCCCACATGCACAACAAGTTCGCCATTTTCGACGGCGACAAGTTGCTGACCGGAAGCTACAACTGGACTCGCTCAGCAACGCGGGAGAACCAGGAGAACTACCTGCTGACGGACGATGACCTGCTGGTGCGGGAGTACCAGGGGGAGTTCGACCGCTTATGGGCGCGCTTCGGGTAGTCGTCGCGGTCGAGAATCAGTCAGAGGTCCAGCCGAAGCGTACCGCGACCGGGTCGTGGTCGGAGAGTGGTTCGCCATCCTCGTCGATGAAGTTGCCGGGAATGGACCACGTGGTCGGAGTCAGGTTCAGGGTCTCGCTGCTCCGGAAAAGGACCCGGTCGATGCGTTCGTCGCCGCATTCCAGGGAGCGGCAGGCATCGTCGAGGGAGGCTTCCTGGAGAAGCTTGTCGAGGCTGGCCTGGTCCTCCGGGCGTTCCATGCGGAGGTTGGTATCGCCGGCGATGAGCAGGGCTCGCCCCTCGGTGCGGGCAGCGATGTCGGCCAGGAGCTGATCGACCTGAGCCGCGCGGGCCGCCCGGTCCTCGGTATCGCCGCCGGCATCCATGTGCAGGTTGTAGACGAAGATTTCGACATCGGGTGCCAGGACCATCTCGGTAACGGAAAAGCCCTTCGCGGTCAGGCAATCGTTGGCCTTGTCGAAGATGCCGCTGCACACCTCCCAGGTGAGGCGTTCAACCGGCGGGAAGGGGAAGCGCGCAAAGCGATTGAGGCCATCGCTCATGGTCTCGGTGATGAGCAGTGGTGCGGACTGGTAGGGCAGGGTCACCTCGGCCGAGAGGTCCCCGTGGTAGGCGAAGTCCTCCTGCACCAGGACGAGGTCGAAGTCGTTGAGCAGGGGGCTGATTTTGGCATTGTTGATCTCGGGCTTTTCGTCCGAGATCTCTTTGGGGAGGCCCGCTACATTGTATGTGAGCAAGAGAAATTCGCCCTGCACGGGGCCAATGTCGGGGAGAATTTCCGCTGCAGCCGTCTCTGGCAGCGCAGAGGCATCGCCAATGATTTCGGACGTTTGTTGGAGGTCGGCAATTGAGGTGGCGGGAGAGGAGCAGCCTCCAATAAGCAGCAACGCCATGACAATAACCAGGGTCAGGTATCGGCCTTTCATGGACCACCTCCGCCTCGATAGTATCTCCCAGAGCCCCCATCCGCGCAACGCCAGTCATGCTCGGCCACCGCAGTGACGGGCGGTGCCAACACAGCCGCGCGCAGCACTGACACGGGTTGCCCCCCGCGGCAGGCGAGGCTTGGCCTCGCCGAGCAGGGGGCCGCGTCGCACCACCTGGACCGTGTCGTGACAGTCACCGTCGGTGCCCGACAGCCCACGGCTCGCTACGCTGCCGCCGTGGGTACCCCGCATCGACAGCCGCCCTCGCACACGCGCGGTTGCCTTCGCTGGCGGCGGGTGCTATTTGTGTCGGGACGGAATCCATGACTTAGGGAGTATGAATGCGCAAGGAGCATGAGGATGCGATCCGGTCGGAGGTAATCTCCCGGGTCTTTGACGGCCGGCTGGCGGAGGCGCGGCGTCCCAGTGGCCGCCCCTTGTCGGAGGTCATCAACG
Organism: uncultured Pseudomonadota bacterium; assembly: GCA_937884235.1. GTDB lineage: Bacteria > Myxococcota_A > UBA9042 > CAIXZC01 > CAIXZC01 > CALGBT01. The sequence continues at coordinate 1,868 of CALGBT010000124.1, read as the reverse complement.
AGACGCTCTACCATGAGCGGGAGCGGTTGCGTCAGAACGGCGGTTCGCATCAGCCGGACGTGGAGAAGGCGTTTTACGGGAAGATCCGCCGGGCCCTGCCCAAGGCCAACGTGGCCCGGGAGAAGGAGTTGCTGCGGAGCATCCTGGAGCGCTACGTAGAAGAAATCACCGGCCATTTCAGCCCTGCTGTCTACGGCGTGGCAACCCGGGCACTCCCCATCGCCCTTACCGGTATGCTCAGCGGTCTCTCCCCCCTGAAGATGGCGACGAAGCTGGGCCGCCTGCCCTCCATCGAAGATCGTATTGTGGTCCAGGGCGAGGTCGAGTTGCTGCGCAAGCTGGACGGGCAGGGGACGTTGGTTTTCGCCCCGACGCACTCTTCGAACCTCGATTCCGTGGTCATGGGTTACACCATCTACCGCCTGGGGCTGCCACCGGTGACTTACGGCGCGGGCTTGAACCTCTTCTCCAATCCAGTCATCGGTTTCTTCATGCGCAACCTGGGGGCCTACACCGTCGACCGGCGCAAGACTGACCCACTCTACCGGGAACTGCTCAAAGAATATGCGGGGGTCACCCTGGAATTTGGCAACAACAATCTCTTCTTCCCCGGCGGCACGCGCTGCCGCTCCAATCTGGTGGAGCGGAATCTGAAGAAGGGGCTGCTCGGCACCACCGTTTCCGCCTATCTGCACAATCTGAAGAATGGCAAAGCCAGGCCGCGCATCTACGTCATCCCCTGCAACATTTCCTATCCGTTGGTGCTGGAGGCCTCGACCCTGATCAATGACCACTTCCAGCAGGCCGGCCGGTCCCGCTACATTATCGAGGACGATGAGTTCTCGCAGCTGCGGCGCTGGTTCGACTTCCTCAAGGGGCTCATGGGGCTGGAGCAGCGCATCGTTGTTTCGGTGGGGCAACCCATGGACCCCTTCGGCAACCGGGTCGATGAGCGGGGGGACTCCCGTGACCCGAAGGGACGATTGGTCGACCCCTCACGCTACCTGATGGTCGATGGGCGGTACGAACTGGACCCGGTGCGGGATGCTGAGTATACCCGTGACCTGGCTAATCGGGTGGCCGAGGAGTTTCTCAGCAACAACGTCATCTTCTCGACCCATCTGCTGGCGTTGTCCATGCTCCACCTGTTGCGGGCGCGGACACCAGAGATGGACCTCTACCGTTTTCTGCGGACCGTCACTCCCGAGACCAGCCTCGAACAGCGGGAAGTTGAGCAGCACCTGGGCAACCTCCTCCAACGTCTCCGGCTGCTGGCCGGAGAGGGCCGTGTGCGTCTGGACGAAGTGTTGACCACTGGCGATGTGCGGGCGATTCTGCGCGATGGGCTGCGCAGCTTCGGCACCTACCACACGATTCCCGTGGTGCGCAGGCAGGGGATTCGGCTGCACGCCGGCGATGCCAATCTCATTGTCTACTACGCCAACCGATTGCACGGCTACGGGCTTGAGACGCTGGCCGCGCCGGCGAGGAGGGAATCCGAATGAGTGCGCGCAAACAACCGCAGGTCGCAGTGCTCGGTGCCGGCAACTGGGGGACGACCGTGGCTCAGATGATTGCCACGAATGGCCACGCCGTGACTCTCTGGTGTCGTCGCGCAGCTCAGGCCAAAGAGATTAATGGTCGCCATACCAACGAGAAATATCTGCCTGGAATCGAGCTCTCCAGTTCTATCCGCGCCACCCATAATCTGCACGAGGCCATCGCCGCGGTGCCGCTGCTCTTCTTGATTGTCCCGACCAAGTCCTTCCGGCAGGTGTGCGCCGCCGCCGGCGACGTGCTTTCGCCGGAACAGTTTGTGGTGCACGGGTCCAAGGGCTTCGAGAACGGCACGCGCTATCGGATGTCGG
>CALGBT010000123.1 GCA_937884235.1 uncultured Pseudomonadota bacterium | reverse complement strand
TGAGGGGCCAGCACCTGGACGGCCCGAGAGGCCGGCAGATTCACCAGGGAGAGCAGTAGCGCCCGCTTCCGCTCTTGCTTCGCCCCCATTGCCAGGGTCAACAAGTCACCAATTTCCCGTATTTCGGGCTGATTCGGGAAGAGTTCCAGCGATCGCAACCACTTCTGCAGAGCAACTTCGAACTCACCATCGTTGAAGTACATCTCAGCCCGCAGATTCAGGGCCGCAGGAAAGTCAGGATGCATCGCCAGCGTTTCCTCGAGTTGCTCGGTAGCCAGCATGAAGTTCCCACTCTTGCTGTTAAGCATTGCTGAGAAGTAATAGCAGGTGGCTGCGAAGTAAGACGATCCCAGGGCATACGCAGGAATGCTCTCGGCCTTCACCAGTTCCAGGGCTTTGCCAACCTGATCCTCGGCGTTCTTGATGTCACCGTCCCGCAAGTATTCAAGTCCGCGGTAGAGGTATCGTTCCACCAGACCGTGCTCCTCGCCCCATGAACGTGGGTCCCCCGAGAGATACCCCGCCACCGCAACTCCTGGTGGCAGAGTGCGATGGTTCAGCACCTCAAGTTGGCCGTCCACTACCTTCACTTCCATGCGAATGCCCACTAGCCCTCGCGTGAACATTCCAGACCGCTGCAAGTCTTCCTGGGTCTTGACAAAAGAGAGCTGGTAGGTTCCCTCGTCAGGCTTGAGCGAGATCACCTGGCGCTCCGAGAGCTCCACATCACTACGCAGCACGTGGTCAAACCAGTCGCTGAGCAGCAAGGGTTGAAAAACGCGCCAATTTGGGTCGTAACGCCGCAACAGCAGAGGGTTTCCGGTTGCAAACGCTTGCTGGTAGTCATTGAGGAAGAGTTCGATGAGGGCAGCCGGGTCGTCACCAAAGGCGCGGGCCGGGCGGTCTGCGCCGAAGGTGAGAGCGACGATCAAGGCAAGGAAGAGGTGACCGAGATGCCTCAGCAAAGATGCCTCCGCAGCTGTTGTAGGCGTGCCCTTCTGCCCGCGTAGGCATTGTAGAACGGTTGGCCGGGAAAGCAAATGGAATTGGGCCACTGGAGAATGCCGGCCTGGTGCCCTTGACAGCCCTGGGAGGCCGGCTGATAATGTACTGGCGCCGCAGCACTGCTGCGTTCAAAGCCGCCGCGCAACGCGGCCCTTTTCCTGCATCGCGCGAGGTGGAGCCGCTGCAACAGAACATAGCCATGCTGATTGCCCTGTCGTGCCTCCTCGCATGCGGGGAATTTCACACGCAGAAGTACTATGGGGACATCTCCAAAGCGGACGTTTTCGACTCCTCCCAGTGTGACGTGTGGTACGAGGCGAAATTGGCGGGAGTGACATCCGTCCGGCTTCGTGAGCATGAGCCGGCGGCTCTCAGAGTCTATGAACTTGCCCTGCCCGGCGATCTGGAATTGCGCTTCTCAGTCCCTCCCGGAAGTCTTCCCGCCGGGCTCCAACTTGATGTCTACAAAGGGACCATCAGTGGTTTCCCGTCGGAGGCAGGCATTTTTGCAGTCGAGTTGCGGGTTGCGGCCCTCCTGCCCCTGGCAGAGGGCGAGACTGAGCAGAAGGAGGACCCTTGCGTCCGTATTTCGACATTCACACTTGAGTTGGAGGTTCTGCCCGGCTGCAAATCGGAGGTTGACTGTCCCGGCGAACTGGATTTCACGCCTTCGTGCGTGCCGCCGGGTAGATGCGTCTGGTCTACTCCGGCCGGAGGGTGCCCCAGCGACCAGGGTGAGGTCATCAAGTTTGACCTCAGCGATGCCCCCGAATCGCTCACGGAAGAGCTGTTTGAGGTTCTAGCCCACCACCAATTGACAGCAGAGGAGCAGACTTTCCCGGGATTGGCGGGGTACTCTCATCAACTGCTTTTCGGCGGCCCTGATGGGGCACTCTGGACCCTACCCTACCACCTGGTGGACCGTTGGCCACTTCCTTTCGCACCGGGGGAGCAGGCGCGGATGATTCACGACATGCTCGCACCGTACCGGCTAACCATCTTGACTCCTTCGGGAGATCCTGCGGCACTGCTCTACGGCGGCCCTTTGCCGGAGTTCGGCTCCCACTTGCAAGAGGAAGGCGATCTCGATGTCAGCGTCAGGCGGGCACATCTGGATTGCCTGGCCGAGGAAGGAAGCCATCAATGTGACCCGGCGAGGCAGGACCTCCTCCTCTTCTCGACCGCATCCGGGCCCGCTGAGGTCGCACTGGGCAGCGGCGAGGGGGCCCCCTGGAGCATTGGTGAGCAACCCTTCCAACTCAATGTCGCCACGGCCTACACTGACCTCCCTGACAAGTCCGGTTGCCGGCTATTCCCCACCTGGGCCGCCTTCGAGGCCTTTCCATTGGCAACTTGCCCCATCGCCGTGGCGCGAATGACCACTGAGCCCCCCGTGGTGCTCCGGCCAGAGGATGAGTCAATCTCCGTGAACCTCAACGGGGCGGATTCGTTTGCTCACCTGGGTGGGGAGTTGCTGAACTATGAGTGGACTCTGGAGAATCAGCCCTTTGCCGGCCTGACTGCCCTCACTAATCCTTCAGCTGGAAAGGGGACCATCAAGGCGTTCTGGACCAGCCTTCCTGCCTCTGCAGCGGGCACTTACAATGTGCTCCTCCATGTTGCCGACCTGGATGGTCAGAGAAGCTGCGTGGCCGCGTTGTCACAGGTCCGGGTGCTGGCTGCACCCGAGATTGATTTGCGGGTGGAACTGGTCTGGTGGAACGATAATGACGAATTGGCGCTCAATGCCGACCTGGACTTGCTTCTGATGCATCCCACCTTTGCCGCGGTGCTGGGCGATCAGGTGTGGCAAGACGAGGCATGGGAGGGGCCTGGTGGTTCCAAGTGGGTCTGCAGCGAGAAGAACCCCAACCCCGCCAACTGGGCGGCACTACCAGTTGAGGAGGGGACGCTCTGCCGGGTCGCTCCGGGGGCTCTAGCGGAAGGACGCCCGGAGGTCGCCACAGTGGCTAGAATCGACCGCGACAAGAAGACCAATCGATACCCCCTTGCTGTCCGGGCACCGTTGGACAACCCCGGAATCATCTTCGCAGGAATCCGCGTCTTCGTGCAGGGAGTCCCGAAATACGAGACAACTCGCCAACCCCTGCTGCCGGGACAACTCTGGCAGGCAGGCCATGTGGACGTCGAGTTCATGAAGTTTGTCCCGCACAAAAACGGGAAGTAGAGGCACTACGGGGTGGCGACTTCCTCTGCTCCGCCCTCATCTGCGGCTTCACCCGTGGCGGCGGCTGCATCGTCGGAAGTCTCATCCTTGCCGAGGACAGAATCCAGTTCCTCCATGGCACCGCTGATAAGACCTCGCGCCGAGTCAAACTGCTCCGCATCGATGAAGGTGTCTGCCGCGGCAATACGGGTTTCCAGTTTGGTAAGCCAGTCATGGAAATCGCCGGTATCGTCAGCGCTGGCCGATTCTTTGAGACTCTTGATTCTGCCGCGCAGTTCAGCTAGCTCAGCAGCCAGCACTTCCTGCTTCTCCTTGGTCGGCAGGGCCCGCCACGCTTCGTTGGCTTGTCGCTTCGCCAAACGCCGTGATTTTTCCGCCTGAATCTGATTGCGTAAAGCTTCCTTCCGCTGGCGCTCCAGTTCGTCCTGCTGATGCTGCCGCGAGACGGTCCGGTCAACAGGCCTGTCGGCCTCAAGCATGGCCTGACGGCGTTCAAGCACTTCCTGCTCTTTCATATCCATGTAGAAGAGGATCCCACCCACCAGGGCAATGCCAGCCAAAGGAATCGCAAAGAGGTGCCAGCGCCGCTTCCTCTCCTCCATTTGAACGACGTAACTGCCGCAATGCGGACAGACGATGGCGCCAGCCTGGATACCTTTGTCGCAATGGGGACATTTTGTCTGCATCCTACACCTCCTACTACTATGAAGCCTATCTTATGATCAGAACCGAACAGTTGGCAAATTTAGCCACATGCGTTGCGACTTCGCCCATTCCACTGGACCCGCCGGTGCCTGAGGCCCCGAGGACAATCAGATCGATGTCCTCGGAATCGGCGCATTGCAATATCTGGCTGTAGGCCAGCCCGGAGAAGGTGAAATGCTGAATACGCTTGACGCCGGCTGCTCTGGCAGAGGCCTCGAACTCTTCCAGCCGCCCCGCCAGCTGGTGTCGGTACTCAGCCAGGTTGTCAGCACGCCTTGCGGTCGCCGGTTCCTGTTGCGCCACGTGGACCAGACTCAGCCTGGCCCGATGGTGGAGGGCAAGGTCCAACGCCTGGGCAAAAGCACTTGCCGCAACGTCGGATCCGTCGGTTGCCAGAAGTATGTGTTTCACCAGGTCGGACATCTCTCCCCCGTTGAGGACGGCGGTATCATAACGGAGGCGCCGGGGACACACAATGAGTTTGTGGAGCCGATGACGGTCCGGGCCAGAAAGGAGAACTCGTTGTTGCAGCAGGGAAGAAAGCGCATTACAATGGTGGACTGCATCTGCAAGGAGTAGCCATGGCATTGTTGGGAACACTGCTGCTGAACCAGGGAATTCTTTCCGAGAAGCAGCTTTCAGAGGCACTTGAGGCTCAGGACCGACTGACGGCGCAAGGGCTGGAGAAGTTGCTTGGGGATCTTCTAATCGCCAAGGGGTTCGCAACACCGGACCAAATCCGTGAAGTGCTAGAGCAGCAGCAGAAGGCCGTCGTTGTCTGCGGGGCGTGCAGGGTCCAGTTCAACGCCAGCTCCGGAGATGAAGGCAAGCCGGTGAATTGCCCGCGTTGTGGACGCTCCGTACGCGTTCCTGACCGCCTTGAGGCCTTCAATCTGGCCCTCCCTTTAGAGCCAACCTTTATTGACCCGGGGCCCGCACCCATCGCCTACATTGTCGTCAAGAACTACGACGGCCCTGACGACATCTATCCCATGAAGGAAGGGGACACTTTGCTCGCCGGAAGTGCGGAGCAATGCCCTATCCACATGGCCGGCACAGGTGTCGAGGAGTTCCACGCCGAATTCAAGGTAGTCCAGGGAGATATTCTACTCGCAGACAAGTCCGTGGAAGAAGGCCTCTTCGTGAACGGTCGCAAGGTCGATCGCTGTGCGATTCACGTCGGAGATCTGGTGTTGCTGGGGCGCGCCCCCGTCATGGTAAGTCCGGGGATGCCTTCGGGCAGTGAAGATGTCTATGGGGACAATCACAACCGCGAGCATCTTCTGGAAGCGGACCCCGCCAGCCTCGTGGGGCGAACCATCGGCAAGTTTCGCTTCGTGCGCGTCCTCGGCATGGGCGGCATGGCCGTTGTTCTGCTTGCTGAACACGTGCGACTAGGACGCCCGATGGCGGTCAAAGTTCTGCGCAAGGAGATGTTGCCCAATCGTAAGGCGGTGGACAGGTTTGTGCGAGAGGCACTGGCCGGCGCCAGGCTCAACCACTCCAACATCGTCCAGACCATCGATGCCGGAACGCTGGGAGGACTCCTCTACATTGCCATGGAATACGTCGAGGGAGAAGATGTTGGCATGTGGATCAAACGCTACGGCAAGTTACCCGTCAACCTCGCCCTCTCCATTGCCATCCAGGTTGCTCTTGCCCTTGATTTCTCGCACGGTGAGGGCGTAATTCATCGCGACATCAAGCCTTCCAACATCATGTTTACCAAGGACGGTAAGGTGAAGTTGCTGGATCTGGGCATTGCCAAGGTTCTCAAGGACCTCGCACCAGAGACCCGCAAGATGGGCATTGGCACCCTTGTCTACATGCCGCCAGAGCAAACGCGGGATGCCGCAGCCGTGGACTTTCGGGCCGACATCTACTCCCTCGGAGCGACGCTCTACGAGATGGTGACCGGCGTGCCG
>CALGBT010000122.1 GCA_937884235.1 uncultured Pseudomonadota bacterium | reverse complement strand
TTGGCGAATGTAATCCCGGATTAGAATGTGCCTATTGGGAGAGCACCGGTCCCGACCCGTTTTACCTCTGCAAATCACTCTTCCCCAGCCTCTGCCTCCCCTGCGGTCACAGCGCCGAGTGCCTGTCAGCCGGTTCCCGCTGCCTGGTTTCGCCCGATGGCCAGGGGGCCTTCTGCGGCAGCCCTTGCCAGAGCGATGACGACTGCCTCGCTGCCGGCGCATTCGAATGTGCCACCCGCCAGACCACCGAGGGCGACGCAGTAGGACAGTGTGTTCCCGCTGCCGGGGTTTGCCAGTGCACCGAGCATGCGGTGACAGAGGCCTTGGGCACCCCCTGCTTCCAGGACAACGCCTGGGGGAGTTGCGGAGGCTGGCGCACCTGTACCGATGCCGGTCTCACCGTCTGCGATGCTCCCGAACCCGCCGCCGAAACCTGCGGCAATGAAGTCGACGAGGACTGTGACACGATTCTCGATGATGCCGACGTCTGTGTTATCTGCTCCTGCGATGGAAAAGAGTGTGGCGACGATGGCTGCGGGGAGTCCTGTGGCCAGTGCCCCATGAACCATGTCTGCCAACTCGAGGGAACCTGCCTTTGCGTGCCAAACTGTGGCGGCAAGGAGTGTGGCGATGATGGCTGCGGCACTCCCTGCGGCGACTGTGACCCCGGGACCACGTGCCTCTTTGGAATCTGCGAGGATGGCTGCCAGAACGATGCCGGCTGTCCCCCGCTCAAAGAATGTGTGGAGGGTTTCTGCCAGCCTGATGTTCCGGACCTCGTCCATCTGCAGCTACCCATCAAGGTGGCGACGGTGCCTGCGGAGGAGACCGGTGCGCTCCATGTGCTGATCCACGAAACGGACCTCACCGAGGCCAACGGCGCGGGCTCCGGGCTGGCCGTGCAGGTCGGTTTCGGCGACCTCGCCTTCGATCCCCAGGCCAATCCCCAGGAGTGGCTCTGGAAGGATGCTGCGTACAAGGCGGAGCAGAACGACCAAGGGGAAATCTGGACGGCAACCCTGAGCAGCCCGACCTCCGGCACCTACGGCTTCACCTTTCGCGTCTCTTTGGACGGGACCAACTGGGTCTACGCCGATGCCAGCGGCTCGGTGGACGGCTATCAGGCAGATAAGCTGGGGACTTGGGAGGTTGCCTATTTCCCGGAAATCGACACCATCACGCCCGACCACGGCACGGTGCTGGGGGGGCAGGAGGTGGTGGTGAAGGGGGCACACTTTGCGGCCGGGCTCAAGCTGACCGTCGACGGCATCGAGGTACCGGCGACGGTGGTCGACGGCCAGACTGTGACCTTCGTTACGCCTCCACACGGTGCGGGTGATGTCGCCATTGCTGTGGATGCTCAAAGTGGGCTCGGGGTGGTTGCCGGTGACGGCTACCGCTACGTGTTGCGCTTCACCCCGACGGTAGATGGTGTGCTTACGGACTGGAGCCAGCCCTTCCTCATCGGCACCAACAGCATTGTGAGCGACTGGGATGCAGCAACCAATCACCTCGATGATCTCTATGCCGCCTTTGACGCACAGTACCTCTATCTTGCGGTGGTGGGCGGAGCCGAGTGGAACAACTATATCCTGGGCTATGTGGACGTTGACTTTGGAACTGATTCGGGCGTGTCCGAGATGTTGGCGCTCTCTGACAACAAGGGGGACGGCGATCTCGATGATGCGCTTTCGAACACCCTTCACGTCGACGCTCCGGGGTTCGGGGCCGACTATGGCTTCGGCTCCAAGGGTATGGCTTCGTTCCATCAAGGGGACGGTCTGGAGAACTCGGCTAATGTTGGCTGGCGCGAGCTGGGCCTCCCCTACGACCTGGCCTGGCTGCAAGGGTCGGTGCAGTGCGGTGAGGCCGGCTGCGAGGCCGCGATTCCACTGGCGAC
>CALGBT010000121.1 GCA_937884235.1 uncultured Pseudomonadota bacterium | reverse complement strand
AGCACTTTGACAGCTGCGGCTCTGGCCGCACCTCCTTCGAGGTCAAATCCGAACTTGGAGTCCACCTGCCCGGTCTGCACATAGCGGTGGGTCGAGGGCTTGATTCCTGGGGCTACCCGCAACATGACCTTGGGGGTTACATGCATGGCCCGGGCGAGCGCCGCAAGGCGGTCGATTTCCTCGGTGTTGTCAATGACGATGCGACCGACTCCGGCCCGTAATGCAGCAGCCAGATCTTGCACGGTCTTGGCATTGCCGTGCATCAGCATACGGTCGGCAGGAAAGCCGGCTGCCAGGGCGGTTTGCAGCTCTCCCTGACTGACAACGTCAATGCCTAGCCCCTCGGCATCCATGATTCGGCAGATGCCCGTAGTGAGCAGTGCCTTTGAGGCGTAATATACTCGTGAACGGGGGTACTTCTGCATCTCCTTGATGTAGGCACGGCAGTTGAACCGAATCACATCCTCCAGAATCACGACCAAAGGGCTGCCGAACTGCTGCACAAGGCTGTGAATGTTGTGCCCGGCCAGTAGCATGGTGCCATCGGCCATCTGCGTGTAGTTCCTCTCAAGATGCATCTGATTCCTCCACTGAAGATACCCCGTTGCCAACTTGCTGGGCTGCTCCAAGCGTCCGCGGTTGGGTCCGGCAGGATAATGGCTAAGCCAGTCCAACTCAATTGGAAACCTGTGTTTCCCGCATGGTTGTGCCGATTCCGTTGACCTTGTGGGGGCCAACCGGGTAGGGTGGTCGTCCGGTGACCGTGCCGCGGCAGCAAGGGGGAAGAGTGAGCATAGCAGGGAGCGAAACTGGTCGGACAAGTTGGCGATTCTCGCGTGTATTCTGGGTGGCCAATGGCGTGGAACTTCTGGAGCGTGCTGCCTGGTATGGTGTCTTTGTTGCCATTACCCTGTACCTTTCGCGCATTCTCGGCTTCTCTGACATGGAGGCTGCCGCCATATCGGGCGTCTTCTCGGCGGGCCTCTACCTATTGCCTACTTTCAGCGGCGCTTACGCGGACCGCATCGGGTTTCGCAACGCCTTGCTGCTGGCCTTCGGGTTCCTCACCATTGGGTACGGTAGCATGTGGGTGCTTCCCACTCTCTTTGCTGGTGCGGGGCTTGTGACCTATGGCCGCGAAGTGGTTTTCACGGGGCTCGACACGAGCTGGTACAAGTGGCTCTTCTTGCCCGTGATGCTTGTAGTGATGGTGGGCGGATCTTTCATCAAGTCGGTAATAACCGGCACCGTGGCGCAGGAGACCAACGAGGTCAACCGGGCCCGCGGGTATTCCATTTTTTATGCGATGGTCAACATTGGGGCCTTCTCGGGCAAGACTTTGGTCAAACCGTTGCGTGAATTCATGGGCAATGAAGGACTCATTGTGCTCAATCTCTTCGCCGCGGGGATGACGCTGGTCGCTTTCCTTGGAATTCTCCTCTTCTACCGCGACAGCAATCGCCAGCAGCGGCAGCGAACGCTGGCCGAAATCTGGGCCTCACTAGTGGCAGTTTGCTCCCGTGGGCGCCTCGTTGCGCTGACCATTCTCGTCTCAGGTTTCTGGATGGTTCAGGCGCAACTCTACGCGACCATGCCCAAGTACGTGTTGCGCATG
>CALGBT010000120.1 GCA_937884235.1 uncultured Pseudomonadota bacterium | reverse complement strand
GTGGGGCCGTTGCCACCTGCTGGTGGTGGCATCGGATGGGGCACCGGGGCGCTATTTGGAGATGCGTGCGCTCTATGCTGCGCCGCCACCGTGGTTTCGGCCGGATTTCTGGAAGGTTGATGTGCACCCCTGTAAGCACTTCGGCTTTGGTCGAGTTGGCGATGTCCCTGCGCTGGTCTGTCCCGATAACCTTTGCAAGACAGCACTTACCGTGGCACTTGCGCTGCCCTACATTGCCGCCGCTCTCTTTGGTTCCGCGGCCCCGGCTCAGGAGGCGCTCCCCATATCCGTGTCCGTGCCTGGCCCTTTCCCCTACGTCCTTCCGGTTGCTCGTTCTTCTGATGGCGGTACTCGCTGGATTCCGCTGGCCAACGACAACATGTTTTCAGGCCGCGGGGCGGTGGACCTGGATGGTGTGGCCCTCTGGACAGAGTCGGGGGTTGCACCGAGGGCTTTGACCTTCGGCCACGACTTGCAGTAGGATTTTGTGGGCAGCCGGCGGCAGAGCCCAGGAGGTAAGCCATGAGTTTGTCCAATGTGCTGTCTTTCATCAATCGTCCGTGGCGTACTCCGCTGGGGAAGCTGGTCAGTTTCGGCATTGCCGCATTTGTCCTGTACGGCATCTACACTCAGGTGATGGAGAAGGTCAGTGCCATCGATGCCAACGGCGGCGAGGTGCTCTATGATGGCAGTGTTGAGGAGGCCGAAGCCCAGAGGCTGGCTAACTACCTGGTTGCCACCGAGTACTTCTCTGGAAAGCCTGCCTCGGTGCGCCTGACCAAGGAGGATGGGGTATTCCATGTGCAGTTCGTGATCATGGAGAAGTTTCGCGACGACCTGACCTTGGATGCTGCTTTCTCATACCTTGCTCTGGGCATCTCCGAGGAGGTCTTTGGGGATGCGGAGACCGTTGCCCACGTCTGCGATGAGGAGTTGAACAACCTGCGGGAAATCAGGCGAGTGGAGTTGGGTGAGCGACTGAACATGACGAAGGTGAAGCTATACTACACCTTTGGGGTCTCTGAGGCCCAGGCCCAGGCTGTGGGGCGTGAATTCGAGCAGCTGGCGGCAGGCAATCCCGAAGGGCCATCCCTGTCGATTCAGGTGGCCAAGGTGCAGGACAAGTTCGAGGTGAGATTCGTCGCCGACGCTGACAAGGAGGTGCGCGACGCCGATATGAGGGCAGAGGCGGTGCAGATCGCACGCACCCTGTCAGCGC
>CALGBT010000119.1 GCA_937884235.1 uncultured Pseudomonadota bacterium | reverse complement strand
GGAAGGCATCGGCATAGGTTCTGATGAAGAAGATGCTCTCCACTACCAACCTGCGCCCCGCATCTGACTCAACGTCGAGTCTCTCAGCCAGCTTCGGCACCAGGGCAATGAGTCGCTTGATGAGCGTATGCTCGTCCACCAACCGTTGTACCGGCGCCGAGTAGGTGAAGGTCCGCTGGGACTCACCCCGGGGCCTGGTTGGTGCGGCCAGGCTTGATGCCCTGTCGGCGACGACATCGGCGAGGCGACGCATCAGTTCTTCACCCCGCTCCGGCGATAGGCCGTGGATGCTCACCACGTCCCCGAGCAAGCAAGTGCCCACGGCACAAGGGAAACAACCGATGTCAAATTCGTCGAGTACGGTCCCGACCGCGGGAAACTCCCCAATGACTTCTTTAACCGGCCGCCTCAGTTGCTCTTTCATGTCTACCTCCGTATGCGCTGGGGCCCAGGCCCACCGTCCGAGTTGCAACTCGTTAACGAATTGTCAACTGCCGAGCCGGAAAGCAAGCGGGGGAACCAAAGGGGACGTCGGTGGTCCGCAAAAAGGAAACAACGCGACCGCCATTATGCGTGCTCCGAAGGCCTTCGGTTACGCTGGATGCAGCAGGATGCGGGCATCGACGATGCCGAGGCCGCGGTGATAGACGATGACCGGGTTCAGGTCTATCTCTTTGATCTGTGGGTAGGCCTCCACAATTTCCGATACGGTCAGCAGGAGTCTGCCGATGGCCTTCTTGTCCCGGGCCGGCTGGCCCCGAAAGCCATTGAGCAAGGTGGTCGACTTGATCTCGTCAATCATCTCCCGAGTGGCTTTCTTGGACACCGGCAGCACTCGGAAGGACACGTCGTTGAGTATCTCGACCATGATGCCGCCGATTCCGAACATCAGGACGGGTCCGAACTGGTCGTCGATCTTGGTGCCGATGATGACCTCCAGACCCGGTGAGGCCATCGGTGACACCAACACCCCGCTGATGCGCGCGTCAGCACGGTAGGCGAGGGCACTTTTCAGAATACGTCGGTAGGCCTGCTTCACCGCCTGCTCACCCTCGACATTGAGCTTGATGGCTCGCGATTCGCTCTTGTGCAGAATGTCCTGGGAGACGATCTTCATGGCGACCGGACCGTTGAAGCCGGCCGCGATCTCTGCGGCCTCCTCCGGCGAAGTCGCCACTCTTTCGGCCGTGACGGGAGCCCCGTGGAGGCGCAATAGCTCCTTGGCTTCCGGCTCGAGCAGTAGCTCTCTCCCCTCGCTTGCGGCCTGCGCTAGAATCTTCTTGCCCTCCGGTAGGGCGGCCTCTTCCCAGTGGAAGGTGAACTCGGGTCGCGTCGGTTTTGTCTGAAGGTGCAGGCCATATTCCGCCAGCACTGAGACACATCGGCACGCGATTTCCACCGAGTCGTACACCGGGACGTTGTAGTAACGCAGCAGTTCCAACGCGTGGGGTTTGGCGGGGCTGTACAGGCTGTGCACGATGAGCGGCTTACCCAGTCTTCGCACCAGCTTGCCCATGCGGTGTGCGGCATCCTCCTCCGGGAAGCGCAACTCCTCTGCGAAACGAATGCCGTAGCCGCCGAACAGGCCGACCACCAGCAGGCAGCCCACGCCTTCATCTTCGAGGAGCAGTTGAACGCAGTCGGCCAGCACTTCGGGGTCGCCATCAGCCCCGCCGGCTACGTCGACGGGGTTGGCCACGGCCGCGCCCCCGGGTAGCATCTCTTGCAGTGCGCGCCGGGTCTTCTCACTCAGCGTAGCGATTGGCACTCTCAGGTCGGTGAGTACGTCCGCAGCGATGGTCGCGTGCCCGCCTCCGTCAGCCAGGATCGCCACTCCGCCACCCTTCATCGGGGGCAGAGAGGCCAGGGTCTCGGCCGCGGGGAACAACTCATCAGAGTTCTCGACCACGATGATGCCGGCCCGCTTGAATGCGCTTCGGGCCACCTCAGACATGCCGGCGAGGGCCCCCGTGTGCGAACCGGCGGATCTGGTGCCCGCAACCGACCTCCCCCCCTTCAGGAGTACGATCGGCTTTATCCGGGTCGTCTTGTTGGCCCGCTGCAGGAACTCTCGGCCGTCCCGCATCCCCTCAACGTAGATAATGATCACCCGGGTATCCGGATCGTTGGCAAGAAAGTCGAGGTACTCATGGAACCGGATGTCGGCCTCGTTGCCGATGCCGATGTAGTAGGTGAAGGCCTTGCGACTCTTTACCGAGGCCTCGGTGAAAAGGGCGAGGGCCATGTTGCCGCTTTGCGAGAGCAGTGCGAGTTCTCCCTTGCCCTGCTGATGGAAGCCGATGATATCCATGTGCTTCTTGAACGACACCATGCCGGAAGTGTTGGGACCGATGATGCGGACGCCGCCGGCCCGGGCAGTCTCCACCAGTTCTTGTTCGAGGGAGGTTCCGCTTTCCCCCGCTTCCCTGAAACCGCCGGCGACGACCACCGCCCCGGCGACGTTCTTGGCCGCACACTCCTCGATTATGGCGGGGACGGTGTTGGCCGGCGTGGTGATGACCACGAGGTCCACGGGGCCCTCGATGTCCAGGACCGATTTGTAGCACCGCAGGCCCAGGAGGAACTCTTCCTTCGGGTTCACCGGGTAGATGGAGCCTTCGAACCCCTCATCCAGGAGCGTCTTGATGGCCTTGTAGCCGCGCTTCGTTTCGTTTCGAGAGGCGCCGACGACGGCCACGGAGTCAGGATTCATGACACGATTCAACGACATGACTATCTTCCTTTGAATTCGGGGTTACGTTTGTCGGCAAAGGACTCGATTCCTTCTTGCCAGTCCTCGGTCTGCATACAGGCCAGGATGGCCTCGGTCTCAGCCAGCAGGACGGTCTCCAGGTCCCGCTGCGGTGCGGCCTGGAGCAGGGACTTGGCGAACCGCATGGAGATCGGTGCACGTCCTGCGAGGCGGCGGGCCATGGCCATCGCCTCAGGGAGCAGTTGGGGCAGTGGCAAGGAGTTGATGGCCAGGCCGCAGGCCACCGCGGCGGGGCCGTCAATGACCTCCCCCGAGTAGATAAGCCACTTGGCCCTGGACATGCCGACCAGTTCGACCAGGTGCCGGGTGCAGCCCCCCCCGACGAAAGTGCCCAGCCCCGTCTCGGTGAAGGCGAGGGTCGCACTGTCGGCCATGAGCACGAGGTCGCAGTTGAGGGCTATTTCTGCGCCCGCACCGCGGGCCGGCCCGTTTACCGCGGCGATGACTGGTTTGGGGAAGTTGTAGAGTTGCCGGGTGGTTTCGTGGGCCAGCAGCAGGTATTCACGCTTGTCCCACGTGGTGCGAGTTCCGGCCGCATGCTCCTTCAAGTCGGCACCGGCGCAAAAAGCCTCTCGACGGGTGCCGTCCGGACGCTCAGCCGTGGACCCGGTCAGCACCACAGCACGGATGTCGTCGTCGGCCGCGGCCGCGGCAAGGGTCGACTGCAGCTCCTCGTACATCTGTTCAGTAACTGCGTTCATACGATGCGGTCGCTGCAGGCGCAGGATCGCAACCTCCCCTTCTTGCGTGAAGTTCAGGGTCTCCATGTCGTTGCCTCCCGGGTTCAGTTGCCGCTGTGACCACTATGCGGGCAAAGAGCGGGGTAGACAAGGACTCATTCCATATGGGCCACCGGTCACTTTCGGCGAAACGGGGCCTTGTCGAACTCGTCTCGAGCCATCTTTCGCAGCCGCGTTCTGCGACTGATTCCCAGCAGGTGCGCAGTCTTTGACACGTTGCTTCGAGCCCCGGCGGGCCTTTGGCGGGGAGGGCTGAACTCGCGTGTGGGCCCGCGTCTTGATGAGCAATGACGCGGGGTAGGGGCTGCTCGTCGTCTTTCCGACAGGAAGTGGAAGCGAAGCAGAAACCCGAGGAGGAGTCCCTCTGTGTCGTCTGCCAGCATCATAAGCCCCATGACTCCGCGCCAACTATCACCATGGCATTTCTGACTTTCGCAACTGGGACCTCAGTTAATCGGCCTGACGCAACGGGCACCGATGTGTGCGTCGTCGTGGTGCGGCGTGCTTCCGCCGCGGTTGGCAGACCGCATGTCGACCGCTTCGAAGTTGAAGCTGCCGCCGCGTATCACCCGGGAGACGCTGGTATCGACCCAGGCACTGCCGTCGGCTGGAGCACCAGTATATGAGGGGTGATGCCAATCCTCGTTCCACTCCCAAACGTTCCCGCTCATGTCCAGAGCTCCGCTCCACGACGCGCCTGTCGTCTTCGACCCAGCCTCCCAGGTGCCTCCCTGGCCGCAGCCATATCCTCCGGTACCCCCTGCCTCATTGAACACCGCTGTGTTGTTCGAACACGTCGGGTCAGGACTGTTCCCCCAAGGGTACTTCAGGTGCACCGGACCGGTTGCCGCATACTCCCATTCAGCCTCCGAGGGGAGGCGACCATCGGGAGCGACCCAGCCGCAGAAGTCCTTCGCTTGCTGCCAGAGCAGCCCGTTTTGAGGATGCTCGTTCCTTCCATTTTCGCTCGTGTTGGTTCCCTGTGTCCCTGGCCAGTCCACCGTGCTTGCAGGTGTGCACGTTCCCGGATTAGCTGCGTTGCACGCCTCGTACTGCGCAACCACGATCTCGTACTTGCCGATGAAATAGCCGTAGTCGATGGTCACGATGTGAACCGGCGTCTCATTGGAACTTCCCCCCTCGCCCTCAGACCCCATGTCAAAACTCCCCGGAGGCACGTAGATCCACACGTCCCATTTGTTGTGACCGGTCGTGTCTTCGTTGTAGTACTCGCAGTGCTGCTGCTTGTTGCAGGTGACGAAGTAGCCGTCCATGGCGGGACAGTCGACGCCGCC
>CALGBT010000118.1 GCA_937884235.1 uncultured Pseudomonadota bacterium | reverse complement strand
CGAACAGAGCGGTCCACCTGCTGAGGAATGCCGATATCCAGGATTACCAACGGCTTCTCCCGTCCCGCCAGATCGAGCTTGCCAGGACCAACAATGGGGCTGCGCGCCCCCGATGCGATGACGATTCCCGCTACGTCACGGCTGATATCGAACAACTCCCGCACCGGGCGCTAGGTGTCCACGTGCTGCTCCCGAACCGTGCGATTGATGCGAATCACAGTGAAATCGGCGGACTGCTCCAGAAAGTCGGCGGTCTTGCGACCGATCTCCCCCATCCCCACCACGGCCACGGTACCAGCGCTCGCACCACCCAGTCTCTCCTTCATGAAAAGACCGGAAAGAACATGTATGCCGCGGGTACGACCGGTCCTGAAACCGGCCTTCGATGAGGTTCTGGCGATGCCGCCGGTGAAACGCCCTAGCCCATTGAGAATGCGTGTGGAAGTCTGCTCCTCCATAGCTCGCTGCAAGGCTCGCTGGAACTGCCCGGCAATCTCGGCCTCCCCGGTGGCCAGGGATTCCATCCCCGCCGCAACGCGGAAGATGTGCCGAGCTGCGGCGTCTCCAAGGTGCCCATAGACCTCAGGCAACTCGCCCAGTTCCACGAGACGCGAGGCCCAACGACTCAACAACTGAGCCTTGAGTAATTCGCACATCCATGCCGGTGACTCACACGAGACGATCCATTCGACTCGATTGCACGTCTCCAGGGCGAGGAATCCGGCGCTGTCATCAATGCGTCGAATTGACTCAAATAGGGTGGTTCGCTCCTCCTGAGTCGTCACCAGTAGCTCCCGATGCGATGCCGGGGCATTGCGAAAATCGCACCCCACAACCACCAGCGGCAGGTCAGCTCGGTGCTGACCGTTCTTCTGTTGCAATCCTCTGCTCACGACTGCGCTCCTAACAGGTATGTTCGCACCTCGGAGGCGGCCACATAGCCGCTCTCGACGGCCTGCTCGATGCCCACGCCTGTCAGATAGTTGCCAGCCAGGGAGAGACCGGGAATCTCGCTCACTGCGAGACGCAGCGCAGCCACGGTTGCCGGATGCTCGGGAGTTAGCTGAGGGATCGCGTAGGGGTGGCGAACGATACGCAGCACCTGCAGCCCCTTGAGGGTCACGCCGAAGGCCGCTTCATGCTCCGCTCGCATCAACTCCGTGAGGCTCGCATCATCCATGTCGTAAGCCGCGCGATCCAGGGCCCCGCCGTAAAACGAGGCCTGCAAGTGCGATCCCGCCGGGGCGCGGTCGCCAAAGAGCTGAGACGGAAAGAGGGTGCCCAGCAGCCGCACGCCCTCAACACGAGGCACCAGGAAGCCAAAACCTTGCGGCAGATCGGCGGCAGGATTATCGCATCGCCAGTGCAGCACCGCCACCGGCACCATGGGAATCCGCCGCAATGCTGCCGCTGCAGCCGGCAGGGAATTCTCCAGAATCTCCGCACCGCGATTGGGCGGCACCGCCATTAGCGCGGCGCGGCCCTGCCAGATGCGATCTCCCGAGCGCACTTCGACACCACCCGGCAACGCCACCATATTCTCTATCAGGGAGCCGGTCTCAACCGCAGGCCCCAGTCGCTCCGCCAGTTTGGCGGTAATCCCGCCAAGCCCGCCGGGCAATGAGAAGAGCCCCTTCCGATAGGGCTTGCCCTCAGCCTTGAGTCGACGGCGCTTGGCCTTCATATACTTCATGGCCCCCCGAATCATCGAACCCGAGTCCTTCTCGAAATTCCAGAACTTGGGAAACGCAGCTAACGCACCAAGTTGCCTGATATCACCCGCATAGACGCCGCTGATGAAAGGCGACATTATGTACGTTGCCGCCTCTTCCCCGAAACGCCGCTTGAAGAAGTCCCAGGCGGTATCCTCTTCACGGGCCCCGTTGCGCTTGAAGGGCTCGCACATCAGGCTCAACTTGGCCCCACAACCCAGCAGACCAGTGGTCAGAAAAGCCCAGGCCCCCATGGGCAGAGCGTGCAACTTACCGTTGCGCAGAATATAGCGATTGTTGGAGACGGCAGCAGCCGCCACCACATCTTCATTGATGCCCAGTTCTTCCAGGAGCCGCCAGACATTCTCGGCCGAACCCATGAAACTGTGGGGACCACTCTCCATCCGGTAGTCTTGTGCGCCGACGGTGCTGATATTGCCCCCCGCCTGCGAGCTCTCTTCAATTACCTTCACATCCAGGCCCGCTTGTGTCAGGTCCCAGGCTGCAGTCAGTCCTGCAATGCCGCCACCCACTACCACCACGTCATGCATCCTCATCCCTCCCGGCAACGGCTCGTGCGCCAATGGCCTTGGCCAGTCCACGCACATAAGCTGCATTGGTCCCTGGTGCCGCACCCCGCCGGAACCACGTGAAACCTGCCTCCTGGGCCACCTGCCGCAGAACGACATCCAGATCGTAGCGAGTCTCCAGGTTTTCGCTGACGAAGGTCAGCGGCTGCACCACCAGACCCTCGATGCCCTGCTGCCGCAACTCCGGGAGCACCTGCTCCACGCTTGGCCCATGCCAGGTGCCAAAGCGCACCGCACTCTGAAACGCAAGCACCGTGGTAATCTCGGCATCCATGAGGCCTCGCAACGCCTGGGCGGTTGCCTCAACCTCGGCAACATACGGATCGCCGGCGGCAGTATAGGAAGTGGGGATGGAGTGTGCGGTGAAAAGCACTGCAGTTCGGGCCGGACAGTCAGCTTCGCAAAGGGCCGCCTCAATGCTCTCTCGCAACGCCGTGAGCAGGCCTTCATTGTCGAAGTGCCGGTCCAACACCCGATACTCGATACCTTCCGGCACCTGTTCCGCAAAATCCTCCAGAGATGAAGCGGATGTCGAGGTGGAATACTGCGGGTAGAGCGGGACACCCACCCATGTCTTGGTCCCGCCGCCGGCCAGAGCCTGCGCAGCCTGCGAGGCAAAGGGCGCCGAATAGCGCATGGCAACCTCAACCGGAACGCCAAGCATCTCGTGCAATGCCCCAGCCAGTTCTTGCGTTTCGCGCAGCAGCGGGGAGCCACCACCGATCTGACGGTAACGGTCAATCACCTTGCGAGCCCGGCGACGGGAGACCAAACGAGCGAAGAGGCCCTGATAGAGCCATCCCCCGGGGAGTCGCACGAGATGGCGGTCACCCAGCACCCGTTGCAGATATGGCTGAATCTCCTCGAGGGTCGAGGGTCCCCCCATGTTCATCAGCACAACCGCATAGTCGCTCCCGCTCAAACAGCCCCCTCCAGACTCACAAGGTCTTGGAGTAACGCCCCTCTCGAGGCCCTTCCTGACGCAGATATGCATCAAAGAACATGGCGATATTGCGAACGAAGAAGTGGCCCATATTGGAGACCCGAATCTCCTTCTCATCCCACTCTACCAGTCCGTCTTCACGCATCGGCCCAAGCTGCTCCAACTCCCAGGCAAAGTGCTCCTTGAAGACGATGCCGTGAGACTCTTCCATGAGCCCAATGTCCAGGTGGAAATTGCAGAACAATGCCATA
>CALGBT010000117.1 GCA_937884235.1 uncultured Pseudomonadota bacterium | reverse complement strand
GGGGTTCCTGGGGCTCCTGCAACAATCAGGGCATCTGCTCGCCAGGGGAGAAGGACACCGACTCCTGCGGTAACTGCGGCACGCAGACGAGGACATGCAATAACTCCTGCTCCTGGGGTTCCTGGGGGTCTTGCAGCAACCAGGGAGCCTGCAGCCCGGGCCAACAGCAAACTTCGCCCTGTGGCAACTGCGGTGCTCAGACCAGAACCTGCAACAACTCCTGCTCCTGGGGTTCCTACGGCTCCTGCCAGGGCCAGGGCGAATGCTCAGCAGGCGCAACGACCAGCGGCGGCTGCGACCCGTGTGCGCAGAAGGTCTGCACCAACAATTGCGTCTGGGGCGGTTGCACCTTGAAGGCCGGCAATGAATGCCTGTGGGAAGCTGGCACCAACTGGAAATGTTGCGGTACCCACAAGTGGCACTTCTGCCTGCCCCTCTCCGACCCCAATGCCTGCAAGTGGAGTTCGCAATGCATCTGGGTGGGCAATGCCTGCTTCTGAAACCACTTAAGGCACATGTTGTGATCATGTGTCTGACAGTGCCTTGACAAAGCCTCGTCCGATGTGTATCTCTGGCGCAGCAAAGAAGAAATCCAGATTGGAGGAGAATCCCAATGAACAAGCTCATGACTGCACTTTTTGTACTGGCCCTGGTGGCCATCACTGTTCCAGCCATTGCACAGGTTGTTCCAGGACGTTACATTGTCATCTTGCATGACGATTCCCCGCATCCTGGAGCCGTCGCCTCAGGCCACGGACTGGCCCCATCGTCCGTTTACTCCCACGTCTTCAAAGGTTTTTCCGGCAAGATGTCGCCCCAGGCGGCCGCCGCGCTGGTGAAGAATCCCTTTGTCAAATCGGTGGAGCCAGACCGATACGTGCAAGCCGTGGCTCAGACACTGCCCACCGGAATCGATCGCATTGATGCCGAGTCCGTCTCCGGCAATTACTCCGTAGACGTCGACATCGCCATCATCGATACGGGCATCGGCCTTGACCACCCAGATCTCAATGTAGTCTCAGGGGTGGACTGCCGCCGGCTCGACCGGAAGACTGGTAGCTGCAAGGTTGGAGGCAACGATGACAACGGACACGGGAGTCATTGCGCAGGCACCGCTGCCGCCCTGGACAACGGCATTGGAGTTCTGGGCGTCGCCCCTGGCGCTCGCCTGCACGCAATCAAAGTGCTGGACAGCAAAGGCTCCGGGTTCTTGAGTTGGATCATTCAGGGACTCGACCATGCCGCGGCTAACGCAGACGTTATTGATGTGGTCAATCTGAGCCTCGGCGGCAGCGGGTTCGACGATACTGATGGACTGGACTGCAGCCTCTCCAACGATGCCGAACACATCGCTATCTGTGCGCTGGTCAACGCCGGAGTCACCGTGGTCGTGGCCGCAGGCAACGAGTCCGATGATGCTGCCAACCACACGCCGGCCGCGTTTGATGAGGTGATCACCGTCTCGGCACTGGCCGACTTCGACGGCAAGCCGGGCGGATTGGGCGCTGGCTCCTTCGCATTCTCATCTTGCACAGAAGATGTGGACGACTCCTTGGCCTGCTTCTCCAACTATGGACATGACGTTGACATCATGGCCCCGGGTGTCGGCATCTACTCAACCGTTGTCGGCGGTTATGCTACCTACAGCGGCACGAGCATGGCCTCCCCGCACGTCGCCGGTGCCGCGGCCCTGGTTGTCGCAGCCAATCCCGGCTTCACCCCGGCCCAGGTCAAAGCTGAATTGCTGGCCAACGCCCTGCCGACAACATGTAACTCCGTTGACGGCATTTGCGCCGACGACCCCGATGGAATCCAGGAACCCTTCCTCTACGTTGGGGCCGGCCTTCCTGGCTGCGTTGACGCCAGCGAATGTGACGACAGCAACGAGTGCACCCTCGATTCATGCGTCGACGGCGCTTGCCAGTTCGCCGCTGCCGCTGATGACACTGGCTGTACCGACGGCCTGTGCTGCGGAGGCACCTGCGTGGCACCGGCATGCACCCTTGGTACTGACTGCGCCGACGGTGACCAGTGCACTAGCGAGGACTGCCTGCTGGGAGGCACCTGCGCAGCCAGTTGTGAATACCAGGCCGCCGCCTGCAGCGGGCAGGTCGCTGACGGCTGCTGCTCCGAAGGCTGTGACTGGGGGACGGACGTAGACTGCCCTTCCGCTCAGTGCGGTGATTCGGTTTGCGCCGGCGCTGCGCTTGATGAAGATTGCAACTCCTGCCCGGCAGATTGCACGGGCAAAGGCAAGAACAACTCCAAAGCCTGCTGCGGCGACGGAACCTGTGCCTCAAAGCTAGAGAGTGCTGACAGTTGCCCGATTGATTGCCAGTAGACAAAGATTCACTCTCCGCTCGATTCCTTGATTACCTCCTGCACTTTTCGACTGGCCACCAGGGCAAAGGTAGCGCTATACTGCGCAGAACCGTTGGCGAAACTACGGAGAACTGCGATGACACAGAAGCTGAGATGGCTGGCATTGGCTTTTATTGTGGCTGGGACGATGGCCTGTTCCAGCGATAGCAACAGTAACCAGGGAGATGACCTTCTGCCGGGCTTTGATGTTTCAGACATCGTGGCGGGGGACCAGGCGGCCACTCCTGACGGCACAGTGGTAGATGCGGGCGATACCTCACCGGCAGACATTGTCCTTCCCGAGGACTACCATGTTGATTCCCTTGAACCGGAAGACCTTCCCCTGCCACAGGACCTCGCCGAGGACCTCGGCCCGTTACCAACCGATATCGTGGCAGACAGCACCACTGACATTCTCGCTGAGTGCATCCTTGCTGACGATTGTGATGCGAAGTATGGCGCTTCCGCAGTATGTGGCGAGTGGCTGTGTGAAGGCGGGTTCTGCATCGATTCTCCATTGCTGGAAGGGGAGGCCTGTGACAACGGCGACCCGTGCAGCGACGGTGATGAGTGTGATGGCTACGGGATGTGTGCACCCGGGGCAGCGGTTGATTGCGAAGATGGCGAGTTCTGCACCGACGACTCTTGCGAAGCCGGCATCGGCTGCCAGCATCTCTGGAAGGCTCCGCAGGAATGCGTGGACGGTGACGGTAAGGCAGGCATCCAGGAATGCACGGCCGGTTCCTGGGGAGACTGCGTTGTCCCCCTCCTGTGTGACATAAAGGTGAACACCAACGATACCGGCACGGTCAACCCCTTCATCTTCCCGGCCCGCAACGGCCAGTTCTATGTCAGCTATGTTGCCAGCGAAGACGGGGGCGGTAATGTCAAACTTGCCTGGATAGACCCGACCACCTGCTTGATCACCGAAGGACCTTTCACCGTCAACGATGTCCCCGGCGGGGCTTACTACTGGGGCGCGCAGTGGGCTCTTTCCGACGGCAACGGCAACTTCTACGCGGTTTGGGAAGCTAAGAGTGGTGTCGGTGAGTTGGGCTTCGCCGCCAGAGAATCCGGCATCTCCTTCCTGCCTTCAGTTGAAGCGGTGACAACTAGCCAGAATGGCTCCGATCC
>CALGBT010000116.1 GCA_937884235.1 uncultured Pseudomonadota bacterium | reverse complement strand
TTGCCCCGCACCCACGGCTCGGCACTCTTTACCCGTGGCGAAACCCAGGCCTTGGTAACCGCCACTCTGGGCTCGGCCTCTGATGAACAGCGCATCGACGCCCTCACCGGCGACTACCGCAAGAAGTTCATGCTCCATTACAACTTCCCACCATTCAGCGTCGGCGAAGTGAAGCCTATGCGTGGACCTTCTCGCCGCGATGTCGGCCACGGCAATCTGGCAGAACGTGGAGTCCAACGGGCGCTTCCTGAACTCGATGACTTCCCCTACACCGTGCGTATCGTCTCGGAAGTGCTGGAGTCAAACGGCTCTTCTTCCATGGCCACTGTCTGCGGCGCCTCCCTCGCCCTCTACGATGCCGGCGCACCGATGAAGTGCCCGGTGGGCGGAATCGCCATGGGTCTCATCAAGGAAGGCGGGAAGTTCTTTGTGCTCTCGGACATTCTTGGGGATGAGGACCACTTCGGCGACATGGACTTCAAGGTCGTGGGTAATCGCGAAGGCGTCTCGGCCGTGCAGATGGACATCAAGATCGACGGACTCCCCTTCGATGTCCTCAAACGCGCACTGCTGCAGGCCCGTGAAGCCCGGAATCACATCATCAACGAGATGGAGAAGATTCTGGAAACACCACGTGCCGAGCGCAGCCCCCACGCGCCGACCATCACCACCATCATGATCAACCCCGAGAAGATTGGTGCTCTCATCGGTCCCGGTGGCAAGAATATCCGCTCCATCGTCGAACAGACTGGCGCTGATATCAACGTCGACGACGACGGTCGGGTGGCCATCTCTGCAGTTGATGCGGAAGCTGGTGCCAAGGCCATTGCCCTGGTCCAGGCCTGCACTGCAGAAGCTGAACTCGGCAAGCTTTACACCGGGAAGGTCGTTCGCATCGTTGACTTTGGTGCATTCATCCAGATCCTGCCGGGAATCGATGGCCTCTGCCACATCTCGGAACTCTCCGATAAGCGCGTCCGCAGCGTCGAAGACGTCCTCAAGGAAGGGGAAGATGTGCTCGTCAAGGTTATCGGTATCGACCCCAAGAATGGCAAGGTGAAGCTCTCCCGCAGGGAAGCGATGCAGGGCTAGCAACGACACCATGTCATCCTCCCCACTGCCAATTTCCGTCAAGATCCTGCCCCACGGCAAAGACCTGGAGTTGCCATCGTACGCAACTGCCGGTGCCGCGGGCATGGATCTGCGGTGCGCCGTGGATGGAGTCTCGACTCTTGAGCCCGGCCAGCGGCAACTCATCCCCACCGGCCTGGCCCTCGCCATTCCGGCTGGCTATGAAGGACAAGTCCGTCCTCGCTCAGGATTGGCTACTCGCCATGGACTCACGGTGCTCAACGCCCCTGGAACGGTGGACTCCGACTACCGCGGCGAGGTGTGCGTGCTACTGGTCAATCTGGGTAACACGCCGGTAACCATCGCCCGGGGCGACCGCATCGCGCAACTCGTCATCGCACCATGCGTTCAGGGGAAACTGCTGCCGGTAGAGGAACTCCATGAAACCGAGCGCGGTGACGGAGGTTTTGGCCACACCGGAATGAGTTGATTTCGGGAATGGCATAGACTGCCGCGGGTTCTAAGCTTCGACTGCGCACCGGACAGTTCATTCTTTGTGGCAGAACTTCAGAGCCGCCCGGTCGTCTGGGAGCGTAACACTTGATTCGCAGGCCGGAAGTGATGACAATAACCGGCAACGAGATGCCTGTGGGCAATCCGATGACCCTGGAGGTTTTGCGTATGCTGCAACAAAGAACCGGCTTGGTTCTCTCTTTTCTCTCAGCACTGATTCTGCTGAGCGTAGCCTGCCGCTCCGCCGCGGACGAGGCCCCCGCCGCGCCCGTGACTGCTGAGGAAGGCGTGCCTGCAGCGCAGACGGACGCTCCGCAGCGTTCCGCTCTGGCCATTGGTGGAGCCACGCAGTGGCTGGCGGCCAACGCTGCCGCTCCCGGGGGGGACGAAGAACCGGACGAGAGTGATAAGTACTGGGGTGGAATCGAGTTTGGCCCGGAGCAATTCGATGAGGTCCTCGAATTCATCAAGCAGGAGTACATCGAAGAGAAGCTCGATGAGGGGCGAGCCTACGTTTCCGCAGCCAATTTCGCGCTCTCATCACTGGAACCCGGCTACGAATTGATGCCAACTGCCTACTACCAGGACCACAAGGATGACCCGGTGGTTGAATTGACCGGTGATGATCGAGATGCGCTGAACCTTAAGCGACGTGAGTTCTTCCGCAAGCGTCATGACGAAGTACAGGACGCCTGGCAGAAGGTACCCTTTGCGAGAGCTCAATTTGATAGCCTCATGGCTTTCGCCATCGCGCAGGGGAGCAAGGGCAAGAAGAAGGTCGCGGCGGATCGGCTCTGGCTGGCTGCCGCTCAAGGCTTCCTCTATGCCCTGGACCCCCACTCCGCACTGCTTAGCAAGAAGGCCTGGGAGGAATCAACCCAGGAGACCCAGGACGCCAGCTTCGACGGCATCGGGGCATTGCTTACCCAACGCTTTGAGCCATCCAAGACGTTGAGCAACCGCCTCGACGGAGAAAGCCGCACTTTGGACCGCAATGATGGCTTCCTGCTGGTTCAACTCAAGGAAGACGACAAGCTCAAGCGACGCACCTTCGTTGAGAGCCCCATGTCTGGGCAACCGGCGGAGCGAGCGGGCATCTGGGCCGGTGACGAGATCGTCAAAGTCAATGGCGAGTCGGTCATCGACCTGCCGCTGGACAAAGTCGTCTCCATGATTCGCGGCAAGCGGGATACCGAGGTAGTCCTGACCGTGTTACGCGAGGGAGTCCCCGGAGAGGTCAATGTCCCGGTGACCCGGGCACGCATCCGTGTCACCAATGTCGAGGGACGGATGCTCGAGGACTACCCCTGCCTCGGCTACGTGAAACTCACGGGGTTCATAGAAAGTTCCTATTCGGACCTCACCGCGGAAATTGAACGGCTCAACACGGAGTGCAGCGAGGGGGGGGGCTTACGAGGCCTCGTCTTCGATCTGCGCAACAACTCGGGCGGACTGCTCTCGCAGGGAGTACGCATCTCCGATCTCTTCTTGAAAAAGGGCATCATCGTCACCGTCAAGAATCGCCGAAAGTCGGTATTCACCTTCATGGGCGGCGGGGATGAGGTCTACAATGCGCATGATGAGGAGACCCTGGAGGTCCCCCTCGTCGTGCTGGTCAACGACGGTGCCGCCTCCGCTTCTGAGATTGTCGCCAGCGCGCTTCAGGACAACGCTCGTGCCCTCATTATTGGCGAGCGCACCTTTGGCAAGGCCAGCGTCCAGACACTTATCAATCCAATGCGAGGCAAGGGATACTATATCAAGTTGACCATCGCCCGATATTACAGCCCCAGCGGTCGCACTCTCCAGGTCGTGGGGGTTAAGCCTGATGTCCCTACCGCCCCGACACTTGATGGCGAGATTCCCCTGGGCTTCAGAGAGGAAGACCTCTCCAACCATCTGCCGCAAATCGATACCGACTACCAGTCGGCGAACAACGAACTTGCAGCTTCGCTAAAGCAATGCGTGGAGCAGCGAGGAATTGCCGAACGTATCCATCGGGACAACCCCCACCCCCAGATCAAGTTTGACTTTCAGTTGTATCAGGGTGCCGACTACCTGGAGTGCTTGAGCACCGTGCTGCGCCCCGAAGAGCCCGACATCGTCGACTGATTTCCACCTCTCAGGAGCCGCAAATCCGCTTGACATGATTCCTCGCCGGTGGTAGACAAGCCGTGTTGAAAATCTGGCGCCATAGCCAAGTGGTAAGGCAGAGGACTGCAAATCCTTTATCCCCCGGTTC
>CALGBT010000115.1 GCA_937884235.1 uncultured Pseudomonadota bacterium | reverse complement strand
GTCCTTCGCAGATATTGACTTTGGGATTGCCGAATCCACCGATGTCGATGGCTCTGGGGTTTCTTTCACCGTGGCCGCCGATGAATGGTTCCCCGGAATCTTCGAGCCGGTGAGCATTCGTATCAAGCGTTTTCCCCTTGAAGAGTATGTTCCTTGCTTCCTCGACGCGGCCAACCTGCCCGACGCGCTCTACAGCATGACGCCGGACTGGATCAGCTTCTCCACCCCTGGGGGCATCGAGGCGACTTTCGAGAACACCGAAGGGTTGGCACCTGGTGCGTCCGTTTCCTTCTTTGTCCTGGGCAGTCTCGACACTCAGATCATCCCTCTTGAAGGGGATCCGGTCCATCTGCATACCGGGGACTGGTATGGGATTGGTGCGGGTACCGTCAGCGCCGATGGCAGCGTCATCACCACCGATCCCGGGGCCGGGCTGCCGGGCATCGGGTGGGTTGGATACAAGGCTCAGTAGCGGCGTCGGTCGCTTGCAGGAATATGAACCGTAGGTCTTTTGTGAAGGAGCGCAAGACGATGAGAAAATGGTTGAAGTTGGCGGCCGGCTTCGTGCTCGGAGTTGCCCTTGTCGCAGGCCCTTCCGCCTGTGACTCCGGCGGCGGGGGTGGCGACGAGACCGAGGATGTCGTCGTGGTCCCAGACGAGGGAACGGACCCGGGTTGCGTGCCCGAATGCGATGGTAAGGGTTGTGGCGACGATGGCTGCGGCGGATTCTGCGGGCATTGTTTTACCATGGAGGGGAATTTGAATGACGACCTCTGTCTCCCCGACCAGACCTGCACTGCCTGTGGTTGTGGTGACCGGATTTGCGGTACCGACCTATGCGGCAGTCCCTGCGGCAGCTGCGCCACCAACTACCTCTGCACCGAAGTTGGGGCGTGTGAACTGGATCTGGAAGCCTGCGATGCTGTTGGCATTTCGCAGGGGCAGGAAGCCGCTAAGCTCAAGAGCAGCGAGGATGGATTCCTGGTTGTCTATTCCATGAACAGCGAGCACGGCGGTACGGTGCGCAAGCTGACCCTGGAAATCGACAACCGCCTCGGCCTTGGAGGCCCCACTGGTCCGGGCGAGTTTCCAGCACAGTTCAAGAGCTTCAATGAAGGCGGCATCTGGCTCCATGCCTCGGTGACTGAGAATGGCACTGAGACAAAGCTGACACCCTCCCAGGGAACCATCAATATCATCAGCCTTGATGCCACGGGCGGGACCTTTGAGGCTCATCTGGACAAGGTGGTGCTGCAGGAGGCTATCCTCGAGGACGGCACCCCCATCAAGATGCCAAATGGTCTGAACTGGTGCCTGGACGGCGTTGAACTGGTGGCGGATCTGGCAGTGACTCCTGAGAAGTGTGGGACGCTGCCAATTGGCACCTTATTGAACAAGGCCATCGGCAATTTCCAGCTGCAGAACTGCGCTGGCGACTGGGTGGACCTGTATGAGAAATGTCAGCAGAGTGAGGCGCTGTGGGTCGTTGCCACAGCGGGCTGGTGACCCGCTTGTCACCAATATATGCCACAGGTTGTGGCTAACTACAATGCGAATAAGCACAAGGGATTGGACATCTTCGTTGTTCTGGGAGAGGACTACGCCTACAAGCCTCCGACCCTTGCCTACTGCAAGAGCTATGCGGCCCAATACGGCCTCCCCCTGGACAAGATATATATCGACTCGGGGCCAAACTTCGGGGGCTTTGAGACCCTCTTCACTTACATCGACGTCTATGCCGATGCCAACGGGGGGTTCGGACTGCCGTGGGTTGCCATTCTCGACCTGGATGACATGGAGTATCTTTACACTTCTTCCCTTGACCCCTATTTCAACACTGCTCCCGCCATCTGGGAAGCGATGCAGGACTAGTTTTGCCGTCAGGAGGTGGGCGTAATGGATAACGAGAAGATCCTTGAGGCGATTCTGGCTGTTGCCGGCACCCGGGACGATGGTCGCCGGACCTTGCCCTGCAGTACCGCGTTCGCACTGGCCGATGCCAATGGTTTGGAGCTGATGGATATTGCCCGAGTCTGTAATGCCGAGGATGTCCGCATCACCCGTTGCCAGTTAGGCTGCTTCGTATAGCGTGCGGGAGAACATCCCATATTGCGAGGCAAGAGCTGCCATCCTGGCCAGCGTTTCGCCGCTTCCGTCAATCGTCATAAAGTGCCATGAAGGCCTGGGCCGGTTTCTGGCCGAGGACGTCCATGCTCTGGTGGACAGCCCGACGCAAGACGTCTCGCAGCGGGATGGCTACGCGGTTGCCGACCCGAGCTCTGCGGGCAGCTGGCGAGTGACCCAGACGGTGGCTGCGGGGACCCCCTCGAAGCTGCCCCTCAAGCGAGGAGAAGCGGCCCGGATCTTCACCGGCGGCGAGCTGCCAGCCGGGGCGGTTGCTATTGTTC
>CALGBT010000114.1 GCA_937884235.1 uncultured Pseudomonadota bacterium | reverse complement strand
TTAGTTGATTCCTATGCGTGCAGAATCCTCTGCGGAAAATGCTCCCCCAGTCTTGCGTACAACGGCACGGCTGTGTATAGACTGGATGTCGCTAGCCGAAGGTTGGTTCGCAAGGGGGGGGGATATGTGTCTGGCGGTTCCAGCGAAAATTCTCGAAATGGATGGTTTCAACGCAACGGTAGATATTGGCGGAGTAGTTCGCCCGGCGAGTTTGCGCCTGACCCCCGACGCCCGAGTGGGCGATTATGTCTTGCTGCACACTGGTTATGCCATACAGGTTCTCAGTGCTGATGAGGCTGCGCAAACATTGGCTTTGCTGCACGAAGCCATTGGTACCATGGTGGACGAAGCGTGAAGTACCTTTCAGAGTTCCGCGATTCTGTACTGGTGAAGAGCCTTCTCACTCGCATCACCGCCCGTTCCCGTACTCCTGTCAGGCTGATGGAGTTTTGCGGTGGACACACTGTCAGTATCTTTCGCCACGGCTTGCGGCAGCTTCTGCCACCCACTGTTGAGCTGGTTTCCGGGCCCGGGTGTCCGGTGTGCGTCACCGCAACCCCGGATTTGGACATGGCCATTGCGCTAGCACAACTCCCCGAGGTGACGATAGCAACTTTTGGCGACATGTTCCGCGTCCCTGCAAGCCATGGTAGCCTCCAGGAGTGCAGGGCAGACGGGGCTGATGTGCGCATGGTTTACTCCACCCTTGATGCTTTGGATTTGGCGCGCAACAACCCTCATCGAAAGGTCATTTTTCTGGGTATCGGGTTTGAGACGACAGCCCCTACGGTGGCGGCTTCCCTGCTGACGGCGCGCGATGAGAAGCTCGCTAACTTCTTCGTTCTCTCCATGCATAAGGTCTGCCCGCCCGTTTTGCGAGCAATTCTTTCGTCGGGGGAGATTCGCCTTCATGGACTGATCTGCCCTGGGCACGTCAGTGCCATCATCGGGGCAGATGCCTGGGCTCCCACGGCCAAGGAGTTTGGCCTGCCGTGCGTTGTGGCGGGCTTCGAACCCGTGGACATTCTGCAGGCAGTCCTGGCTTTGGTGGAGCAGGTTGAAGACGGCGTGGCAAGCTCATCCATTGCTTACACCCGAGGGGTCACGCCGGCGGGGAATATTCATGCCCAGCGGGTATTGGCAGAAGTCTTTGAATCAGGGCCGGCAAATTGGCGCGGTGTGGGGGTGGTGCCTGAGAGTGGTCTTGCCATCAGGGAGGCCTTCTCGTTGCATGATGCCAACCGTGTCTTCAAGGTTGACCCTGGGCCATCAGTGGAGCCTGCAGGATGCATCTGCGGGGCGGTCCTCAGGGGGGCCAGCACTCCCTTTGACTGTGCCTTGTTTGGAACGGCGTGCACTCCTGTTAGTCCGGTCGGGCCGTGCATGGTTTCATCGGAGGGGAGTTGTTCCGCTTACTATCGCTACGGTCGTGACACAGCTGTTGAGAAGAGGTAGCGACCCTTGGAGTCTACTTTGATGCGAGGTAGACGATGGTCTCTCTCGAAGCTCTCGTAGCCTTCCTGGAGGTTCTCCCAGAAGCCCTTCAGATCAACGTTTGGCATAGCGGCAATGTAGCTTTCCAGGTCGCGGCCAGGGAAGATGTGAACATGGATCTTTCGTTTGCTCCCGCGCATAGCGTCTGCCATTAGCCAGATTTCCTGCATCCGTTCATCAGACATTGCCAGACAGCCGATTGAGACACAGTTCCCATGGATCATGATGGCATTGCCAGGATGCTTGGGGTGGCCCAGAATCCGGTCTGCTCGGTTTGGATAGCTGACCCTGAGGGAAAGGTAGTATGAACTGTGCTCGTTGAAAGCATTAATTGTGTAGAAGCCCTCCGGTACCTGCCCATCCCCTTGGCGTCGTTTGGGGCCGGCCCGGCCGGAAGCGGCGCAGATCTCATATTGCGCCACCGGCAGCAATGCCGACTTGCCATCACCGGCCCAGACCTCCAGCAAGTCTTCGTCTTTGAAGACCCGGAAGAGCAGGTCCCGCGGGGGAAACTTTACGCCCGCCTGGGCAAAGAGAGACGTTACTGTCTCTCCCTTGGCCGACTGCGCAGCCGCGACACGGGCGGATGAGCCATCCGGTCCAGTGTAGTCCCAATCGGTCCAACTGCGTCTTATCTCGTCCTGGTGACCCTCAGCGCTTGCCGCCCCTGGAATGACCAGAATGCCCACAACCGTGAGGAAGAGGAGCAAATCGAGAACCGAGTGTTGGGCGTCGAAAATGAGCTTCATAGCGACCTCGCATAGTCAGGTCGCAGCGCTTACGCACGGGCATGGGGTTTGGGTCTACCAGGGGCGTCAGAAAAGCTCGACTGCTTCAATCAGCACCGAGAAGTGCGGCGGATCTTCAACGAGGCAATCAACCTCAGTATCAGACACGGAGCAGTCAAACAGCGTCATGCGGTAGAGCGCGGCAGGGGTGTGAACAAGCTTCGCCTCCCCCGGGGCGATGGCACTCTTGTGATCATCGGTGATGATCTCTACGAAGAAATGGCGCTTGTGAATGGTGCAACCCGCAGCGGTTGCCCGAGTGGTTGAGTAGGCAGTCTTGCGAGACGGCAGCAAGCGAATCCCCTCGGGTAGAAAAGAGGCCGGCACTGCTTCATCGGCCGAAAGGTAATAGAGCACGCGACCGGCGTTCTCCCTGACAACTACTCCGAGGGAAGCTGGCAGGAACATGCCGCGGTCGTGGTAAAAGTAGGTGACCTCGTACTCTTCGCCCCGGGAGAGCCGCGGCGTCATGCGGGGCCCTGCAACAATCGCCAGGCGATGGGTGGCGGAGGGGCTCTTGTCGTTTTGCGGGGGCCCACGGAAGTCCAGCGTGTACGTCATATCCTCGGCCACGCCATCGTCCTCGCGCACAGATTGGTAGCCCTCGCTGACCAGGGGCAGCGAGAAGGAGTGACCGTCAGTACCCTCAGGCTCGACGGGGAACTGGTCTATGTAGAGGTAGGCCTCCGGGCGCGGCATGGGTGCCGCAGCTCCCACCGGCAAAGGACGTTGCGCGATACGGGGCCCAGCACAGGCGGCAACGAAAAGCACATAGTAGATGAGGAGGGAGCGCGCAATGGACCGGGGCGGTCGCATCAACCGATGAGTTTCTCGAGGTTGAGACCCTGCTTCTTCGCAAAGGCAACCAGCCCAATGCGGTCAATGGTCCGCAGCGCCCGAGTCGAGATATTGAGAGTCGCCCAGCGGCCCAACTCCGGGATGAAGATGCGCTTGTGCTGCACGTTTGGCTGCTGCGTTGTCTTATTTCGGTTGTGCGCATGGGAGACGTTCATACCCACGAGCCGCTTTTTGCCTGTAATATCACACTTTGCCATAGCTGCCTCCTCGGCCCGCAGGGGCCGCAAACCGGACGGACTGTACCGGTTGAACCTTTGCGTGTCAACATAAAACCGGCGCAACCGGAATGCACGTGGGAATGGTTGACGGCGATGTTGCGCACTGAAAGGGAGGGGGATAGCACAAAGGGGGTTACGTCGACCGCGATATTGCAGTAGAATGCGCCCTCGGACTTGCATCTGCTGGGGGTAGGGCCATGGTTTTGCGGGGGAGGATGGCGTGCTAAATAGGGACAGCGCCGCAACCAGCAAAGAGCAATTCCTCTCCCCCACGACGGTGAAA
>CALGBT010000113.1 GCA_937884235.1 uncultured Pseudomonadota bacterium | reverse complement strand
CCCGAACCGATGGTCCTCCAACTATTCCGGTTACAGACTCGCTCCCCCAACGCGGTCTTCAACGCACGACTGGAAAAGAAGCCGGAGATTGAGCGGACCGCTTTTGTGCAGTTGCCTCTCGAAAACGGCAAACCACTGCGTCTGAAAGTGCAGATGTCGCCGGCATTGGCTATTCAGGCAGACGACAAGATGGTGATCTCGGGACACGGCCTCTCTTTCAACCCCCAGCTTTATAGCTTCGGGGATTCCGATGGGCTTATGAAGGCACTGACAACTCGCTGGGGAGCAATGAAAGAGGTGAAGGTGCCACTAAAGGCATTTTCCATTCTTCGCAAACCGGTCAGAGTAACGTACGGGCCTGCGAGTTCTTTCGTACTTGTGGCCCTTCAAAGCGACCGCGGCGGCGTCCTCGGGGCGGTGGATGAGACCTTCAGCCTGTCCCTGATCGCCGAACGCCCAATGTCAGGCTCCTGCAACCTCGTCTTGAAACCAACCGGCCCTGACGAGACCAGGGAAGTTTCCTTCACCGGGCTGGAGAGTTGGGAACTGGACCATGCCAAGAATGCCATCGTGATTGACAGAGAGATGTTCAACATACGTTACCGATATCCAGTTCCCGCTCCATGCGGGGCCCAGTAGAGAGGTACTCAAATGATATATGGACGATGTTTGCCAGCTCTGCTTGTCGCATTCTTGATGGCTACCTGGTCGGTGCCAATACACGCGGCAACCAAGCCAGAGAAAGCTGCTGAAGCCCACAAGCGGGCTTTGGATGCCCTCTCTGCCGGCGACGTCGACGCGGCAGCCAGCGAGGCCGTGATGGCCACCACATTCAACCCGATGGCGCTCTATTTCTACACCGCGGCAAGAGTCTATCTGGCCAAAGGAGACCTGAAGCTGGCGAGCCTGTATGTTAGCAAAGCCGCCGGGGCCGTCGGCAACTCCGATCCGGCGGCGGTGGCGGAGAAAGAGAAGTTGGTCTCCATAGTACGGGAGCAGGAAACTGCGCTCCTACCACGGATTTCGAAAATGTGCCCGCCGGACACAAAGCGTGAAGAACTAGTGGCGCTGCAAGGGATCGTCCCAGAGCTTGGAGCACGACTTATTGCCGCCCTAGATGCTCAACAGTCCTGCTTCCTCGCCGTCTTTCCAGAGTTGCCGACTCCAGTGAAGGTCTCTCAGGGAGCAGTGGGCGCCAACTCCATCGAGGGAGGAGCCTTCATCTTGCAACCAGGCAAAGTGGAAATCCGGTCAGCGCAACACCCAGCCTTCCTGCTCGATGTCACCGGGCTACCCGGCACCAGAGTGGAATTCCGACCTCGAAGCGAACCCTGGATGCAGGGGAAAGTGACGCTCAAAGGTGTGCCGCCCAACGCAGCAGTAGAGTTGGACGGGAAGCGCATTGATGTGACGGGAGACTCGCTCACGGTCACTCCATATGCTGACCACCATCTGGCCGTAACTGCACCCGGGCGCCGAAGTTTCAACTCGGACGAGTTCATTGTTCCCTTCGCCGGCGCGACGACGCTGGAGGTGCGCAGCTACAAGAAAGGTTCCTGGATACCGTGGGCACTCATTGGTTTGGGCGCAGTTGGCGCTGGAGTCGGTGGCTATTTCATGTCCGATGGGTCCGCCACTGCAGCCGATTTCGACATCGGAAAAGAAGACAGCAGGGGCTACGCGCTGACCCTTGGTCGGGCCGATGCAATGGCCACTCAAGATGATGCCAATGCCGCCTGGAACATCGGAATGGTCGGGGCTGTCGCCGGTGGCACCTTCGCCTTGAGTGGTATCAT
>CALGBT010000112.1 GCA_937884235.1 uncultured Pseudomonadota bacterium | reverse complement strand
GCACAGAGATTGGATTGAGCAGATGAGGGCGGATGACAGCTATCAGACCCGTCCCATAGCCCAGCCTCAACGACGTTATCTTCGGACAGATCGACAAACGGGTCACCGCACTGGTCAACGGCAAAAAGGTCTATCCGCTTCCCCGATACCGCCGTCAAAACCTTCTTTTGACGCTCGGTTCGGTTCCCAAGTCTGTCGGCTCACTCGTCCGTTGGTTCCTCATCAACGGACTCTTCCTCATCAAAGGACTCCTCTTCAAACTCCTTCTCTGACATCTCGTCGTCGAGCTGGGCCGTCAACTGATCCTGCGCCTCCTTTGAGGCAGCAATGGTTTCTGAAGGGCAACCCTGGGCTACGCAACTGAAGAAGAAACGGCAGTTGACTAGACACGAATGTCCACTCAGTTCCTTGAACCGGGTCGTCTGAAGTGCTGTTCGGATGCAGGACAGGAGGTTCTCGTCCTTGGTGTAGTCGATCAGGGTGCAGACATCTTCGACTCGTCCAGTGGTGACAATCTGCCACTTCATCTGGACTACTCCGGCCAGATTGGCATCTTCCTGGAGTGCCTGGTCATAGCAAGAACGTAATGCCGCCGCCCTGCCTCCAAGAACGCTTTGCACGGTCTTCTCGTCGCATCCCCCGGACACCTCTGTCACTGTCATTGCCAACTCGGTCGGGAACCGAACCTTCGCCGGCCGGTCAGTCTCCTCCGTGGCCGACGTAGCTGCCTTGTCCGCGGTGGGCTCGGTCTTGGTCTCGCCGACCGGTTTCAGAAGTACTCCCATGGCCAGGCGATGGAGGGCCGAGTCCGCAAACCCGCCGCTTTGCGCTTCTATGGCCATTGCCAGCGCCAGAAAGACATGGGCCGGAGGCACGGAGTTCGCCAGATATGGAGCAACGAAACGCTTCTTGCCTTTGGCAGGGCAAGCTGACGCCAAAGCCTCGGCGTGGTAGCTCGTTCCGAGATGCATCAACTCCTTAAAGGATACCGCACAGTCACTGCTGCCTTCGAAGACCGGTGCCAGAATGCGCGACACCGACTTCAGCCGTGCTTCTGCGGGAAGCTCTCGATCCACCGCCATTGCGTGCAGAACGGCTTGGCTGTAGAGCTTGCATTCACCCCTGGCAAACTGATCGAGGAGCACCCCGGCCCGCTCCTGTTCAGGAGCATCGCTCACTGCCTTAACAATGCCTGTGCAACCGGGGGAGGTCTCCACCTTGGCGCTGGTTTCGCCTCTTGCATGAAATGCCAGAAGCAGAAGAACTGCCGCCGCCACACTGGAAGCCATCCGGACTAGTCCGCGAGTCCCCATCATTTGCCCACCTCCTCAGAATCATGCATTGATAATGTTTGCGTCCGCTCTACGGATTCTAATTCAGTAATATCTGGCGTGCAAGGCAGACGAACAGTCCTCTTTCAAAGACCTGAGCAGGACACAGGTCCTCGTCGGAGCGGGCCACACCCGATTGTCCACAAATCTTCTTGGGAGACAGCGTTGACAACCACAGGAGAGGCACCCCTATCAGACGTTCGTCAATCGCGGGGTTGTGGCTAAACTCAGTTGCACCCTTCGCTATTCACCCTCATAATACCGAGGACATCCCGAAGCACCCATTATGGAGGCACCATGAGGTCATTTCTTCTCGTCATTTTGCTCAGTTCACTGACAGCGTGTGGTCCGGCGGGGGCTGGCGACAGGGAAGCTCCGCCCTGCATGGCGGTCTCCC
>CALGBT010000111.1 GCA_937884235.1 uncultured Pseudomonadota bacterium | reverse complement strand
CTGCTACGTCGTGGAGCACCGCCAGGATTGGTACTTCTATCTGATGACGGTAGCGTCCCTCGCCGCCATCGATGCGCCGATCCTCATCGTCCTCGAACCGGAATTCAACGATGGCACCAATGCAGAGGGAACGGTCATTTCCAACTGGCCGGGGTTCAACGAGATCGTCATCGACGGCATCTACCTGCTGCGCAGCATGGCTCCAAACCTGCTCATTGGTATCTGCCCCGGAGATTTTGGCAGTGAGGACCTTGAGCCATCAATCGGCGAAGTCGTTGAGTATTCTGATTTCGTTGCCTTCCAGGAGATGCGGGCCGTTACTCAACCCTCCGAGACCTCTGAGGACTACGAGGACATCACTGACCGCGCCCTGGAGTACGCCGACTACCTCTACACCACTTTCGACAAACCGGTCCTGCTCGCCTACGCCGCGGTCTCCACATACGGAGGCTGGGAGCAGACCCAGGCGGACGTCGTGGACCACCTCTTTGCCGCCAGGGGCGAGTTGTCCAAGCGAGGTGTCTTCGGGATTCTCTACTTCATGCTCTTCGATGACCCGCAACATAGCGGTTACTTCGAAGCTGCTGAGACGGAGTTCGGTCTAGTGCGTAGCGATGGTGAACCCAAAACCGGGTGGCACGTCTTTGTGCAAAGGCTGGCAGAGATGAAAGACGAACTAGCCGAAGTGAAGTAGCCTCTGCTGCTGGTCGCAACTGGCGTTGGGCATGGAACGACTTGAGTGCCTCGTGACTACTCTGCGTCTGCAGCCCCGCCCCGGATCTCTTCCTTCCAATTCTCGGGCCGGTCCCACTTGACCTTGGTGTTGTCGAGACGACGGTTTGCCAGGCGAGCGGTCAGCGCGGCATACCACTCCGCATTGGCCGGAGCCTTCTCAAACTCCTTGGTCAGGCTCTCCCATTCACGCTTCGTGAACCCGGCCGCCAATCGCATCTTCTCGTTGTTCGTCTCTACATGCTTGGCAAATGAGTCGCGCTGCCCGGCATCGAACTCATCCCTCATTTCTTCCATCGCCCCAGCCATGTAGGTGGAGAGAGTGGCCTCTTCGAAGTCCTGCAGGTTCTTGGCCAGGAGAGCAAAGCGGTTGGACTGACGGAGGAATTTATCCAGGGCAATCTGCACGTTGGACGGCTCTTTCAGCAACGATGCGGCAAACTTCTTGCCGCGCCGGTACTTCTTCAGAATTCGGCTCTTGGCATGTGCCCAGGAGCGCAGTTCCCGCACTTGGGCGAGGTAGAAACCAAAGTCCACTGCCAAGGCATCATTGAGCATCGGAACCGAGTCGGCATAACGGTTAACCATGGGCTTGAGCCAAACCAGGTCGGCCAGATAGGAGTACCGCTCGGGATCAATCCACTTGGCCACTTCCAGGGCTTCTTTGAGTTCCAGTCTCCGGAATTCACGGTCAAACTTGCTGGGGGACTCCAGAAGTCTGACAAGCCAGAAGTACTTGAGATGGATGTCATTGTTGACGATGTCACGAATGGCCACCCGGTAAGAGGGCAGATCAGGCTGCGTCAACTGGTTCTCTTCGTATTCCATCTGGGTCATGAACATGGGGGCCATGCGATCTTGCAGAACCTTGAGCCCCTCTTCCAGCTTCGAAGGAGCGAAGATCTCCATGTATGCCAGGTACTTGTGGAAGAACTTCTGGTCGCCATTCTGAGGCTGTGGCTCCCAGGTTTGAACCTCTCTTTGCTTGGAAAGCTCAGAAAAGTAGTCCCGACCCTGACGAGGGTCCGAAAGGTAGAGGAGACCGTAGTAGAGTTCTGGGAAGTCTACCTTGATGCGCTCCATTTCGGTATCACTGAACTTGGCGTAGAAGCCCTTGCGGTCCTGCCTGTAGAGGTCATTGGCCTCTTTCAGCTGAGCCCGAACAACTTCGAAGGCGCGCAGCGAACTAACAAAGTCCTTGAAACCCTTGGCCTGCTCCCGCATGCCCTTCTTCTCGGCTCCGACCATTTCCTCGAATCGGAGGAGGTCCTTTTCGTACCGCACCTTGTCATATTCCTTGACGAAGAGCAGGCAACCTTGAACATCCTGGGACCAGAGGCGGTAGTACCATTCATCAAAGGCGAAGCGACTGCCGGTCCAGTAGGCCAACTCAAGGGCATCCTTCATGCCCCGGAAGACATCGGATGGGACCACGCCGCGCCCCTCGGCATCACGACGATAGTTCACTTGCCGGCTTTTGGCATAGGCGATCATCGCCTCAGTGAACTCGCTGTAATCATAGTGAATGGCAGAAATAAGGTACTCGATGAACTTGCCCGTGCTCTCGATGCGGAAGATCAGGTCGTCATACTTCTCGGTACCCTCATAGTCATCCACTGACAACAAGTAGTTGGCAACATCTGACTTGCCCGTGAGGAGATCCGCGCGGGCAACCTCAGGATTAATGAACTGTACTTCAAAGGCGCGATAGGCGAAGGGCTCGGTCGCCTGCACAGAGGCCAGGGCGGTGAGACACTCTTTGTCGGTGATCTCCACGAACTGGCCTTCCTTCTGCTTGCCAATCCAGATCTGCAAGCAGGTCAAGCCGGCATTCAGGGTCGGCTGGCTGGCCAGATAGAGTTCCATGCCATCCCACTTGCTTTCAGGGTTCTTCATGGCTTTGAGGACGCCGTAGTAGATCCCTTTCTCGTAATCATCCATTTCGGCAATAGAGGCCTTGCCAGTGGTCTTGATCAGTTCCTGCATCTTCTCGGGCTGGCATTTGCCCAGTTCCGGGCAGTACCAGAAAACTTCGGCAGCGCCGTTGCGGATGGTGGCCATGGCCTTCACCCGTCGCAGCACATCCACCGCAAAAAGCGACTTCTCAAACTTGCCGCGAGCCATCTTGTAGGCGTGGGTCTTCTCTTCCTTCTTCTTCGCGGCCTCAGCTACCTTCTCTTTCACCAGCTGAGTGATCTGACCACGCTTGTACTCTTCCCACTCGTCCTCCCACTCCAGTCGCCAGCAGCGCATCTTCTCGCGGATGGAGGCGTACTTCTTCTTGAGGGGGCCCCAGGCACGCAGCAAGGAGAAATCCTTGGGGAAAGGGATGATATACTTGCCGGAACCCAGGTGGATCCAGTCGGTTTCCTGGTAAGAGACTGCCTGAGAGATGAAATCCTTGGCCTCAAAGAGGAACTCGTACTGGAAGACGAAGATGGGCACGCGCGCAGGATCCATAAGGGTCTTGCCATCGGGGCAAACCATGATGCCGGCGCCCTCATCGTGATAGTACTTGTCGTCCTGGGAGCAATACTGGGTGGACTTGAGGGCGTTCTTGATGCAGTCCTCACCGGCGCCTTCCGTCTCCGCCTGGTCTCTGCACTTCTCGAAACCCGGGCAGAACTGTTGGCTGGCCGGGTAGAACTGGCCATTGCCAAGACAGAGCTTGCCCTTCTCGCGCACCGGCAGGTTCTCAATGCTTAGATAGGGCAACTCCTCCCCTTCCTTGAGGTCGAGGGTCATGTTGGGGATTTCCCGGGGATTGCCCCAGACGTCGGGCGACCGGTCGTTGATGTCATCGTAGCGGAACATGGTCTGGTAGATATGAACTTTGGCTTCCCGGGGGAAGTACTCCAGGCGCATGTCACCATACTTCTCGTCGAGAATCTCCATCTTCTCCAGGTACATGTTCTGGAGGTCCTCAGCTCGCTCCTTTTCAAGCTTGAACAGGTCACCCCGGATGAATCCGGCCACCTTGCTCTTGGCACCTTCATTCACCAGAACGTAGCCGACGATCCCCAGAATTATGACCAGTCCCATGAGGAACATCACGAGACTGATGTTGCCCCCTTTGCGACTCATCAACTCATCAAGGTCGTCATCGGCATAGGATTCCTCAAGGTCAGAACCCAGGCCGGGACCGTCGTCGGCAGCCAGGAAGGCCTTGACGTCGTCCATGACCTTCTCCTTCGGTTCTTCCGCAACCGGTGTCGCTTCCTCCTCCACCGCTTCCGGTTCAGTTTCGGCGGCAACCTCCTCCACCTCGGGAGTTCCTTCTTCGCCTTCGCTGCCAGGGACCTTCTTCTCTTCGTCGTTGCTCATGACACCCTCTTCGTTGCAACCGTCAATGACGGACTGAAACACAAAAAGCCGCGTGTTAGTGAGTCATGTTAGAACGGGCCTTGGGGTGAGTCAAGGATAAACAGGCGTTAAAGAGATGCCTGTGTGTGCGTGTCCACAGGCGGCTGAGAGAGGGACTACAAGTCCTCGTATTGCACCTTCATCCACTTGACTAGAGGAGAGGCACCATCCTCGTCAGGAATCAGGATCAACTCCACTTGCAGGTACTTGCCGTTCAACTCACCAATCTGCGAAAGATCGAGGGGGAATTGGTTCGGCGGGAAGGGACCGTAGGGGCCGAGCCATTCCACGCCATTGAGGCCCGATACGGTATCCGCCGCACGCAACTTCACCTTCATGTTGCTGTCGCCGTTGAAAGTCACACCGACGTCCAATTCAGTCCATTTGGTGGCGTTGGCCGCACCACCTGGAATGACGTGCTGGTAATAGCCCTGCGGCGCCGTGTAGATGTGCAAGGAGTACCCGGTCATGTCGCTGTATGTGTAGGGCGCCGAGCCGACTCCGGTTGAGCCAATCACATCGCCCGTCTCGGCATCGATCTTGGTGACGCTGTTGGTGCACTGGTTGATAGCCCACAGATAGCCGTCGTAGTCCAGAGCAACTCCGGTAGGACCGGTGACCCCCCAGCTCTGAGTCTGGAAGACCGAGACAACCTGGCTCGTCTCGATGTCAATCTTCGTGACGTGCCGGCCAGTCACACAGGTCCATTGGTGGTGGCCCACATAGAGGTAGCCGTCCACCGACGCCGCCAGACCACGTGTATAGCCGTAGGCACTGTTCACCTGGACGTAAGTGAAGGTCTCGGTCACCGGATCGAACCGGTAAACCCGGTTGTTCTGATGGCTGTTGGCAATCCAGATCTTCCCCAGGAGGTCAACGGCAATGCCATAGGTTGCCCCACTGGAGAAGGGGAAGGACTTAACCGCCTTGGTTTCAGGGTCAACCCGCACGAGATTTCCCGGCGAACGGGCTGAGACCCAGAGGATACCATTCTT
Organism: uncultured Pseudomonadota bacterium; assembly: GCA_937884235.1. Taxonomy (GTDB): domain Bacteria; phylum Myxococcota_A; class UBA9042; order CAIXZC01; family CAIXZC01; genus CALGBT01. Next base: position 4,039 of record CALGBT010000111.1, on the reverse strand, counting down.
GTCGATGACCAGACCGTAGGGCCGGTTGGGATAGATACTGATCTGGTCCACCACCTGTCCGGTTTGCGGGTGGAGCCGACGAAGCATGCCGGCGTTCCATTCGCCGACCCAGGCATAGTTGTCCTTGTCAACGCCGACCGCCCGCTGCACGGAGCCCCCGGGGTAGGTGAAGAAGAGTACGCACTCGTCAGTACCCTTGGTCATCAACTCGCCAGCATCGATCTTGCCATTGCCGTTGTCGTCCCGCGATGTCTGAATTACCCCGTCGCCATTCTTGTCGACGCAGTTCTGCTCGTAATTGGCAATCTTGGCAACAGCACCGTCACTACGACAGGCCACCCACACGTCCCCATAGAGGTCAACGGAGGTCCGCGAAGGATTGTCGCAAACCCGATAGCGGGCGGTTTCTTTGATATCTACGGTATCGATTTTGGAAACCGTATCTTCACCGGAATTGGCCACCCAGAGGAAGGCGATGTTGACCTCCTCCTGACTCATGGAGATATTGCCATCATCATCGATGCCCACGCCACTGGAGTTCTCCTCCACTGGATTGAAGGGCTCATCGCCGCCGTCGCCGACATCAGTCTGATGGCAGGTGGGGTCGCAGTTGCCGCAAGTCGATGAAACGCCCTCGTCGGACTGACCGTCGCAGTCGTTGTCTATCTGGTCACAGATCTCATTGGCACCGGGATGCACCAGCGGGTTGGTGTCAACACAGTCACCACCGAAGACGGCGGTGTAGTGACCTGCCGGGGAGCAGAGGCACTTCAGGGTCGCGGTGACGCCATAGCCGTCGTCGTCCACATCCTCGTAGAGGGAGCTGCAACCGCCAGAACCCTCGTTGTCAGCCTCATCGTCACAATCATCGTCAGCGCCATTGCAGACTTCCGCGGCGCCGGGATGAATGGCCCACGAAGAATCATCGCAGTCCCCACCCTGGAGGGCCACGAACTGTCCCGACGGTTCGCAAAGGCAGAGCACCTGATTGGTCATGCCATAGCTGTCGTCGTCCTTGTCCTTGTAGTACATCTGGCAACCGACAGCATTGGTCTCGTCGATCTGGTTGTCGCAGTCGTCATCCTTGCCGTTACAGGTTTCTTCAGCATTGGGATAGATCGCCTCGTCGAAGGGAGCGCAGTCCTGCCCGTCCACGGTACCATCGTTGTCATCGTCCGAGTCGCAGAGATCGCCGTCGCCGTCGCCATCATTGTCCTTTTGCGCGGGGTTGCTGATGGACGGACAGTTGTCGATGACGTCCGGCACACCGTCGTTGTCGTCGTCCTGGTCCAAGCAATCTGCCTGCTGGTCACCATCGACATCGGGGTAGCCCTCATCAATGAGGCTGTTGCAGTTGTTGTCGAAGCTGTCGCACTTCTCCTCGGCACCGGGATAGACATCCTCCTGTGAGTCATTGCAATCCCCACCCTTGACCGCGGTGTAATTGCCAATTGACTTGCAGAGGCAGAGCATGGCATTGGTACCCCAGCCGTCCTCGTCATTGTCGGTAAAGAGGAATGAGCAGCCACCAGCCCCAGGCTCATCAATGGTGTTGTCGCAGTCATTGTCGATGTCATCGCAGATCTCGGGTGAACCGGGGAATGCCGTGGGCGCCTGGTCATTGCAATCGCCACCGATGAGTGCGGTGAAATCACCCGCGGACTTGCAGATACACTTGGGGGCCCCAAGGCCATACCCATCCTTGTCGGCATCGGCATAGTAGGGCAAGCATCCGGTAGCCCCCTGTTCATCGCTTTCACCGTCACAGTCGTCATCTAGGCCGTTGCACAGCTCCGCCGCACCAGGAAAGGCCATCATGTTGGAATCGTTGCAGTCTCCGCCGACCATGGTTGCATATTTGCCCGTCTCATCGCAGAGGCACTTGGTCTTGGTGGTGTTGCCATAACCATCGTTGTCGCCATCCCAGTAGTAGGTCTCGCAGCCAAAGGCGTTCTCCTCGTCGATGAGGGAGTCACAATCGTCGTCAAAACCGTTACAACTCTCGGGGGCCCCATTGTAGATATCTGAGTTACTGGGCTTGCAGTCGGTTTCGTCCGGGTCACCGTCGTTGTCGTCATCATCATCGCAGGGATTACCCTTGCCATCGAAGTCAGTATCCGTTTGCAGCGGGTTGGCCACTGCCGGGCAATTATCGAAGGCGTCTTCGATCCCGTCATTGTCATCGTCGGGGTCGACACAGTCGGCCAGTCCGTCCCCCTCGGAATCGTCGAAAGACTCGTCTATCTGCCCATTGCAGTTGTTGTCCACGCCGTCGCAAAGCTCGATGGCGTTGTGGTAGATTTCCGGGTCCTGAGGAGCGCAGTCTGTGACGTCCGGGTCACCATCGTTATCATCATCGATGTCGTCGCAGTCCGCTTCACCGTCGCCGTCCTTGTCTTCGTACCCCTCATCCGTCTTGCCGTCGCAGTTGTTGTCTTTGCCGTCGCATAGCTCCATTGAGGAGTGCGAGATGGTCGCGTCGAGCGGCTCGCAGTCGGTTTCGTCATTGTCGCCATCGCCGTCATCGTCCTTGTCCTGGCAGTTAGCCAGTCCATCGAGGTCGGTATCCTTGAAACCCTCGTCTACGGAACCATTGCAGTTGTTGTCCAAACCGTCGCAGGATTCGTCCTCAAAGCTGTTGACGTCGGGATTGAAATCATCGCAATCGGTCTCTTCCAGTTCATTGTCGCCGTCTTTGTCGGAGTCGCAGGCGTCGCCCAGCCCATCGAAATCGAAATCAAGCTGCGCCACGTTCTTGTCAAGGGGGCAATTGTCCAGTTGGTCGATAACGTTGTCGTTGTCATCATCGGTGTCGCAGGCGTTGCCGAGGGTATCTTCGTCGGAGTCCAGTTGTGCCGGGTTGGCTACCAGTTGGCAGTTGTCGTTGGGGTCCGGAACGCCGTCATTGTCGTCGTCGGGGTCAAGACAGTCGGCGATACCATCGCCATCGGTGTCGCCATCGTCCTCGTCAATCTCAAGGTCGCAGTCGTTATCAATGCCATCGCACAGTTCATCGGCACCGTTGTGGATCTTCGGGTCAAGTGGCTGGCAATCGAGGTGATCGGGATCGCCATCCTGGTCATCGTCCTCGTCCACGCAATCTGCAATCTGGTCACCGTCGGAATCCGTGAACCCTTCGTCATCGGTGCCATTGCAGTTGTTGTCGATGCCGTCGCATGCTTCCGGAGCCGGGACCAGCGCGGTACAAGCGGACCAGCCAACCTTGCCATCACAGGTGTAGTCACCGGAGCAGATACCGTACTCGTTGCTATTATGACATTCTTTGGTCATACCATCGGAAAGGGCGGTGCAAACGCAGCTGCCAGTTACCGGATAGCACTGCTTGACCGGCTCATCGAACTCGGGAAGCGTGACGTCCTGGCAGGTATGGCCCGTGGGACAGGCCTCATCACTGTCACAGTGCGTCGTGCAGTGCCGCCCCTCGCCTTCGAACTCGACGCAATAGTCATCGATGATGCCGCACTCGCTGTGTTTGGTGCAGGTTTTGCACTGGTCCCAGAAGGTCGGGACGCAGACAAACACCAGATCCGAGCCAAACAGATCCACTCCCTGACAGGCCCAGCCGGGCGGACATTCTTCGACGCATGGCTGCGTGCAGACCGACCCCTCAGGTGTCTGCAGGCAGAGATCGCTCTGACAGTCTTCCATGGCCCCGCAGGGATCACCAAACTCACCACCTTCCGGTCCTGTATCCACGGTTTCAAATGGGTTACCCCAATCCTTCTCTACAATCTCGGGCTTGGTGAAATCGTGCTCTTCCACGTCCGCGGTGACGGTCCCCTTGACCTCCTCCACAACATCGGTCCCGATGGCCGGCTTAGTCGTAACTTCACCACTGCCGCCACATGCGGACAGCAACCAGATTGATCCGATAATCAGGGTTTGATGCTGCCATAAGGTCTTCATAGTGTCCCCCACTCCAGTATTGCGTTTGAGCCTGCCGTGCCGCCCCGGGGCGCGCCCGTTAGGGTTCGTCGCAAAAAAAACTGATCGTCTATCGTTTGTGCTCATTGCTGGG
>CALGBT010000110.1 GCA_937884235.1 uncultured Pseudomonadota bacterium | reverse complement strand
AAGAAGCGGAGACAGGTCGTCGCAATGCCATAGAGGTGGTAATACGCATGGCAGAGCATCTCCCCGGTTCGCTTTGAGACCGCGTACGGAGACATGGGGCGAATCGCCGGATTGGTCTCTACCAAGGGCACTTCGGCATCATCACCGTAAACCATGCAGGAAGAAGCAAAGACGAAACGGGCCACGGAGTGCAGGCGGCAGAAGTCCAGCGCCCGAACCGTGCCGTCGACATTGACATTGATGTACTCCACTGGATTCTGCAAGGAACCCATGAGGTCTGAGTGACCGGCCAGATGGACCAGCGCATCGACCCGGGGGAGAGATGCCAGAGCCTCCCAGGTGGAGCCATCTAGCACATCGCCCTCAAGAAACCGGAAACGCTCGCCACCCACCTGCGCCGCTTCCTGGACATTGAGTTCCTTGAGACTCCGCGGATAGAAGGGGTGAAAGTTGTCCACTCCCGTTACGGTATCCCCCCGCGCCAACGCACGCAAAGTCAGATTCGAGCCGATGAAGCCGGCAGACCCGGTGACCAGCAAGTGCATCAGGCGCTCTCCGGAACCCGCAGACAGGTGGCAACGCAATTCACAATTTCTTTCTGCTCAGCCAGGGTCAGGCCCGGAAAGATGGGGAGCGCCAGAGTCGTCCTGGCCAGCTCCATAGAAGCCGGGAAGTCCTCCGGCTCATGGCCCATATATGCAAAAGCATCTTGCACATGCAAAGGGGCCGGGTAGTAGACGGCGCAGGCAATGCCCGCACGACTCAGAGCCTGAGCCACAACATCACGACGCGCCACCCTCACGACATACTGATGGAATACATGGCTCGAACCCTCCACCCGGGCCAAGGGCCGCACCAGTCCCTTGCGCAGCAAGCCGCTCTCTTCCCACAACTCAAGGTAGCGGTCAGCCACCTTGAGGCGGGCCCGATTCCACTCATCGATATGGGGCAGTTTGACGCTCAGAATCGCGGCCTGCAAGGCATCAAGTCGGTAATTGCCCGAGAGGAAATCCGAGTAGTACTTCCGAGTCAGAACACCGTGGGCACGACTGGCCCGCACATACTTCGCCAACTCGTCGTCACAGGTCGTCACCAGCCCCCCGTCCCCGGCCCCACCAAGATTCTTGGAGGGGAAAAAGGAGAAGCAACCGGCAGCACCAATGGCACCAGACTGCACCCCCTTCCAGGTTGCCCCGAAGGACTGCGCACTATCCTCTACCACCCACATCCCCCTCGCCCGGGCATACTCCATCAAAGGGTCCATAGGGACGCACTGGCCAAAAAGGTGCACCGGAACAATTCCGACAATGTCCTCCGGCTCATCAGGCAAAGCACCCAGGTCCAGTAGACCAGTGTGGACATCGACATCCACAAAACGGGGCACAAGCCCTGCCTGGGAAATGGCTTCCGCCGTCGCGATGAAGGTGTACGGAGTGGTCAGAACCGTCCCCTTCTTGCCTGTCATCGCCAGCACCGAGAGCGTCGCTCGCAACGCATCAGTGCCGCTGCTGACACCGATGGCATGCGGAACTCCCAGATAGGACGCAGCCGCCTCCTCAAATGCCGCAACGCCCGGCCCCAAAATGAATTGCCCACTCTCCAGTACTTGCCGCACTGCCGCGACCATCTGGTCCAGAAGCGGTCGGTGCACACGCTGAAGGTCAAGTAGGGGTATTGGCACGATGTCCTCCTTCAGGGGACTAGATGAGCTTCAGCAATCGACGGATTTCCGCTTCCTTCAGAAGGATGCGATAGAGCAGACCCCTCGCCTCGGTTGACAGCGGGTCACCCGACAGCAGCTTGTCCACTGCCTTCTGCCACTTCTCCATCTCCTTCATCTCTCTGGAGAAGACCCGCAGGGCAGTCTTCTCCAGTCGGTCTTGCTTCTCCGCCAAGCGCTCCTTGAGAGTCAACAGGCGCTCGGCGGCCGCCTCTCGCATCTCTGCCAACTGCTTGCCTCGCATGGCCTGAATCGCACGCTCCACATCCCACGCCAAGAGCGACCGGACCTTAGGCTCCAACTCCTTCCAGCCCTTCGCTACCCGATCCAGGTTATTGCGGGTCCCCTGGGGATCCGCTGCCGCATCTGCGCGCGCCTGCCGGGCCTCGGCCTCCAGCGCGGCCACCTCTCCCGCGGTGGCCGCAAAGAGCTCAGCCTTCTTCTTGTCACCGACCAACTCCCACTGCACAACCCGCCGCATCAACTGGTCTCGACCACCGCTGACACCTTCCAACAAGTCGTCCGCCCATCGGACCAACCGGCGATGCTGCTCTTCAACCTGCTGCTCCGCCAAAGACTTCTTGAGCACTTCAAGGTCACTGGCGGCCAGCAGAAGCCGGCGCACCGAGTCGATAATCTTGGCATCGCGAGGCACTTTCTCATCAACTGCGTGCATGCCGAAAACCGAGTAGAAAGTACCCTTCAGGTGGACTGACGAGCCCTCAGATGACACCGTGACAAAGAGCAGATAATCGACATCCAGCAACTCCGCTAGTGCCACCAAAGTCGCTTCCACTGCGTCCGCCGCAATGGGCGCCAGCGGCGGCGACTCCTTGCGGCCACGTTTCTTCTTTACCGGCGCCAGTAGGGGAGGCGAGAAATGCGCCCCGAGTCGAGCCACGGTATCAAGATAGCGCTGCCGCGACGGGTAGGGTGCCAGCTTCAGAGACCAATTTCGTCCCTGCAACGAGGGGTCCTTCACCCAGCCAGCCCGCACGTACCCCTCGGCCTCGACCTGGATCAGGTGATTCCCCGCAGCCAGGTCTACCTCCACCGGAGCCTTGCCCCAGG
>CALGBT010000109.1 GCA_937884235.1 uncultured Pseudomonadota bacterium | reverse complement strand
TCACGCCGCCGCCGCCAATGACGCCATTGGCCAGGGCCGTAGCATCATCGTTGGGAGTGATGTCCAGCGCCACGGCGCTGCTCGACAAGAGCAGCATCGCAGCAAGGACGGCAGCAGAATTGAAAGGCTTCATGGTGCATCTTTTCATGGTGCATCTCCTCCATCTAAAGGATCAGTTATGCGCAAGGTATCCGCAATCCCGGAGAAGGTAGTGTTGATTGCCCGCAAAAGCAACAGTCCGTCCAAAAATGCTCGGGCTGTTCGAATGGGGCTGGCCCTGGCGGTTGTTACTGGCCAGACGTGATGCAAGGAATCTGCCATTGGTACCGGTCGTCAACGCTCGCCGAGGAGCCCGGTGACTTCGTGTGGGACGTCGGCTTCAACGGCGCCGAGCTCGGCTTCAACGGGGTCATCAACGTAGTAAACGTTCGTTGTGTCCGGGATGCGCCGTAGAACGACGAGTACATCTTCTCGAAGCTGCCCACCTTTCCAACAGGTCAGAACGGAACCGAACCTTCCAACGAGGAACTCCCGTTCCAGAACTTGCAGCATATTGGGGGCTCCCCCCACCCATTCCGGGTACCCCTTTTGCAGCTTGTTGGGGCGTTTTCTGGTTTGCTGGTGCTTGCTTGGAAACGGCAGGAGTCACTGGTAGCGTCGCTTTGCTCCTTTGTCCTTCGGACGCGAATCCAGTATCGCCACATTTCCCTTGCACCACAGTTACTCTGTACTTGCAATGTAATGCAGGGCAAGACTTGGAGGCGGGATGCGCTTCGAGTGGGACGACGGCAAGAGCCAGTCAAACGAGAAGAAGCACGGCGTGGCGTTTGAGGAGGCCAGGAGCGTCTTCTACGAGGAGAACGCTCTGCTCTACGACGACCCTGACCACTCGGAAGTGGAGCAGCGGTTCCTCCTCCTGGGGCCAGCGCCGCAGGGCGTGCCTGGTGGTCGTCCACTGCTGCCGGGAAGACGGCGACGTGATCCGGGTCATCTCGGCCCGAAAGGCAACCCGGCGTGAGCGGGACGCCTATCTCGCTCAGGGAGGCACACGATGAGGAAAGAGTACGAATTCGATAAGATGGCGCCTCGCAAAAACCCCTACGCCCGGAGGCTTAAGAAGCAGGTCACGATCCGGCTCGGGGAGGACGTGGTGGAGTACTTCAAGAGGCTGGCTGAAGAAACTGGCATCCCCTACCAAAGCCTGATCAATCTGTACTTGCGGGACTGTGTCACCCACGAACGGAAGCCTTCGATGAACTGGGAGTAAGCTCGGCCCTTTTCTGCCTGGTGGGCTGGCTTTCCTCGACATGGTGCCCTCTTCCCGGCTCTGCCGGGGTTCTCCCACAGGGAGAAAGAGTTGTCGTTCTGCCACGCCATATCTGGTGCGGCACTCGAGCACGCGCGCCCTCCCGTGGGAGGGCTGGCCAGCGCCAGGCGATGGCCGGGGAGGGCATCATGCTGCGGGGGCCGAGTCGTTACTGCGTCAACCGCTGCAGCAGCAACAACAAGCATCGTCCCCACCCACGGCAGACCAACGCGGCCCCAAGGCTCCTGCGGTCACTCTGCGGAGCGAGGCAAGGCCCCGGTGGTGCGAAGGGCCTGGACGAGCGAGTCGCAGAGCAAACGCTCCTGCCGGTCCTTGAGAGACTGAACGGCAAAGACCGATTGGCAGGAGCGTTTTCAGCCCATCTCCAGTGAGCCCCATCCGGCTCGCTTTGCTCGCCACCTTCCCCACCCTCCTTCACCAGGGCTACGGAGGGCCTGCGGCGGGGAAGGGCTCCTTGGGTGGGCATGGAGGCCTTGCCTGGATGGGGTTGCCGGGGAGGTTCTGTCTGGGTGGTGCTCGCAGCCGATCATGACTTCAGCCAGATGCCCGGGCTGAAGATGATGTCGGCGGGTATTGCCCGGGATGCCGATGAATGGGAACGCGACGTGACCTCCTGTGCGAAGACACGTCTCGGCACTGTGCTATTACCGAGAGCCGGGTCGTCCTGCGGGGTCGGGGCGGAGGCAAGGGGCAGGGAGAGGGATCCCGCAACATTTGGAATCTCCTATCGGAAGGGAGCGGAGGAGCGTATAGTGCATCCACACTCGCCGATGTGGCGAGAGAAGGAGAATCCCCATGAAACAGTTCTTTGCTTTGGTTCTAATCGTGCTCGCCTGTACCGTACCATTGGCTGTCCAGGCCGATTGCGGCGGGGACTGCGTAGCGAAGTGCGCCCATCTTGGGAGCGGCCCAGACTACGCCGCCTGTATGAACCCCTGCATGGATGACTGCCTCGCCAACGATCCCCCAGCGGTTCCCCCGGTTCCAGCGCCGACGCCGGTCGAGCCGCCGACACCGTCCACAGGGACGACGCCGTCAAACCCATAGAGGATTCGCCCTCCCCCCCCACCGCCCCCTTAGGCGCAACCTAACTAAGTGAGCGACAAGAAGGGTCGGGCGTAAGCTCGGCCCCTTTTCTGCTTGGTGGGCTGGCTTTCCTCGACATGGTGCCCTCTTCCCGGCTCTGCCGGGGTTCTCCCACAGGGAGAAAGAGTTGTCGTTCTGCCACGCCATATCTGGTGCGGCACTCGAGCACGCGCGCCCTCCCGTGGGAGGGCCGGCCAGCGTAAAGCGATGGCCGGGGTGGGCATCACGCTGAGTGGGGCGAGTCATTACTACGTCACCCAACCAACGCGGTCCCAACGCTCCCGCGGTCACTCTGCGGAGCGAGGCAAGGCCCCGGCGGTGCGAAGGGCCTCAACGAGCGAGTCGCAGAGCAAACGCTCCTGCCGGCTCTGGAGGGCCG
>CALGBT010000108.1 GCA_937884235.1 uncultured Pseudomonadota bacterium | reverse complement strand
GAACAGCCGATGGGTTCTTTGGAGAACAGGCCGAGCCAGCGGAGGTTCTCCATAATCCGGCCGGTAGGGCTGATCTGCAGGTAGAGGGCGGTGCGCTGCTCGATGGAAGTGCCACGCATGTCAGAGGGAAGGAACATCTCCACAACCTCGGCGTAGGAGCGCTGGCCCAACTCGGGGATACGCAAGGTTTCGTTGGGGAGGCCGAGGCGCACGATCTGGCTCCAGGTCTCGCTCCAGCCGGGATAGCGCAGCGTGCCGCGAATCATTGTCCGCACGTGCTCCAGGCCAAAGGATTGCATATAGGACAGCGCATCGCGGTTGGCGTAGGCCTCGAGGGTACCGACGCCCTCCACCTCGCAGGGCCAGGTGTGCTGGAAGACGTGGTGGCAGGGTACGATCTTGATGTCACCGTCGTCCAGGTACTGGGCCCCCCCTGTCCAGCCATCACCACGTTGCGCGGGTCCCAGGTCAGTACGTAGCGCAGGGGATTATGAGCCTGGTGCGGGGCTGGGATGCCGGAGCCATAGGAGCGGAATGCTTCGATGCGGCCCCCCGCAGCCTGGATTTGGTTGATTAATGCCATCGCCGACATGTGGTCAATGCCTGGGTCCAGGCCCATCTCGCTGAGGAGCAAGATGCCCTGCCGCTTGGCGTCCAGATCCAGATCACGGGTCGTCTGGTCGCGATAGGAGACTGACAACATGTCCCGCCCGTGGGCAACGCAGTCCCAGGCCACCAGGTTATGGAACGTGGAGGGCAGCATGTCGAGAACCAGGGCGCTACGCTCGATCTCGGCCGACCGCAACCCGGCGTCATTGATATCCAGCCGCACTGCAGCTCCCCGCGGGTGGTCTCCGATGCAGGCCGCGGCCACCGCCAGATCCCTGTCCCCCACGGTCACGAAGAGATCCTCCTCCACCGCGTCTTCGAGTAGCTTCGCAACCAGATAGGTGGAGCTCTGACCCGAACCGAGCACAAGCACGTTCTTCATGGTGCACCTCTTTCTCTGTAGCGAGACTCAGCAACGGTGGTGGGCTTGCCAGGGATTGGCTTGCCCCAAAGGACTCCTGGGCCACTATAGGGCATAGACCACGTCGAGTCCACCGGCAAACCGTGGGGCGAATTCTGCCCGGGCAGGTGAGCCCGGATTGGAGAACTCTGTTGCCTCTCCAGCGCCGTCGTGTGACAATCTCATCATGAAAGTCTGCAGCAACCTCGACCACATCCGGGAAATGGCGGAGCGACAACACGACGAAAACGTCGATTTCCGGTCGTATATCTCGAAGGCTGCCATCCACGAAACGCAACTGGACGCCATGGTGCGGGGGCTGACTCTTGAGGCCATGGACCGGGTGGACTGCGTGGCATGCCACAACTGTTGCGTAGTACTAACAGCCCAAGCCACGGATCTGGAAGTGGGCAGGATGTCCTCCTCCCTCGGGCTTTCTGAGAGCGAGTTCACGGAACAACACACCGTGCACTCAGCTCTGGTGGACCCGGTACTCAGAAAACAACCCAGTAGTGCACAGCGCGCTGGCGCCTGCACGCTATTGTGTAACGGTCTGTGCACAGTCTACCAGGTCAGGCCGGCGAAATGCCGGGCCTTTCCCCTTCTGCTCGGCCGCGGGTTGCGCTCCCGTTTGTGGGGAGTGGTGGACAACTGCCACGTCTGCCCCATCGTCTCAGCAGTTTATGGGGAACTGAAATCAGTGATGAGGCCGTGGCGATAACCGACTATGCCGAGAGGCAATGCCCGGATTGTCACCGAACGCCAGCCCGTGCGACGCCGGATCCTGACCGGCCAAATCCCAGCGGATGCGTCACCGCAGGTGCGAACTACTGCTCCTGGGGATATCCCCGCTGACCAAGCTTCCGGAACAACTCCGACCTGAACGGCACGCCGTGCGTGAATCCCGCACACGTTTGCTGCAACGGGCCGAGTACGGCAATTTGTGCCCCGCAGCACGTGCTCTTGCACCTCCCGCTGGGCTCCTCGGAGTCCGCATCGGTTCGCTCAGGTCGCTATCTGCTTGCAAGGTTACTGGTGCAAATAGTCGGCCACGGCCTGGTGGCGGGTCTCGACGTGCTCCAGGATCTCGTCGCGGGCTGTTACGAAGGCCTCTTTGCTGGAGAGGACCGTGAAGGGTTCTGTCTCTCCCTCGTCGCCGGTGACGTAGGGCGCGATCAGGACGTGGGCCGCGTTGATTCGGGATTGCGCTATTTCCTGTTGGAAGGGACCGGCGACAAAGTCGGCAACATGGCCCTGGTACTGGGCCAGATAGAGCGCATCGTCCATGAGCAGTCGAATGAGGGGCCAGCCCTGGTCTACGGAGGCCATGTCCAGGGGTAGCGGCGGCATCATCCCGCCACTGGCCTTGAGACTCTCGTTGTGGTCCCAGGGGATCCAGTGGATGCGGCCGCCATGGGCGAGGTCACCGTAGAGGTAGTAGTTGTGAGGGATGTTGCCGTACTGGTCCCAGTCCTGCATCACCGTGTTGGCCGCCAGGTACTTCAGGAACCCATCGACGTCAAGGCGTTCTTCCAGGGCTGTCCGCCAGGCCTCGGCAACGGCCTGGTCCCCGTGGAGTGCGGCGACAGCGGCTTCAATGTCGCCCCAGTCGGCCTCTTCTTCGTTGGTCTTCTTGGGGAAGGAACTGTCGTCAAAGATGGCCCCTTCTCCCCAGCGGGCGTGGACCCCCTCGGGCTTGTAGAGGTTGCCAGCGTCATCGTCGAAGAAGGTCTGGAAGAGCGGTTTGTCCGGGACCTCAGCCATGGTGTAGAGCCCCATGATGCGAGGGCCGTCGCCGTAGTCGATGGTGACCTGGACGAAGGCTCGTTGCGGGGTCGGGATGCCGCTGGCTCGAAAGAACTCGCCTGCCAGCTTCTCCCGGAGGCAGGAGTCGTCGCGCTGATTGTTGGCGAAGGCCAGCCGTTTGAAACCGTAGAAGCGCTGGTCATCAATTTCGGGGTGGTCATCTTCGAACTGATCGAAATCGAACTTGAAGGGCAGCTTGTAGCTCCCCTCTTGCCACGTAAACTTCAGGGTGGAGTTGCCTTTGAACCGCATGCCGACAAACCACCAGGTGAGCCCGTTGGCCTGTACCGTCACCGGGACCCAGATGGGGTCGCGGTCGATGCCCCCGCCTCCCGGTGGGGCCCCGCCGGGTCCGCCCCCACCGCCAGGGGTCTTGCCTTCGGGGATGCAGGCCACAGTCCCCGAGTAGTCGGTGCAGGTTCCGTCGATAGGGTTGTCAGGTGGGCCGAGCGCGCAGGGGTCGCCGACCTCCAGTTGGAGGCAGGTTTCCACGTCCTTGGCCGGGACGCAAACCAGTTTGCCGGGGGCTTGCAAGCAGATTCCCGCCAGGAGGCCGGGACCGGCCTGGAACTCACAGTCGTCCTGAACGGCTTTGTCAGTGCAGGCGCTCTCCCCGGGAGGATCGGTGCTGGCACCGGCGTCCTTGCAGGCCACAAGTCCATCCCAGAGTTCTTCGCAAGTTCCGCTGATGGTCTTGCCAGGCAATTCGACCGTGCAGGCGCCGCCGTCTTCAACGCCATCACAGGCTTCCACGGCCTCGGTTGGGACCTGCTGCTGTTGGTCTCCGGATTTGCCAAAATCACCATAGAGTTCCGTCATGTCCGCCAACATCGCCTGCCAGTCCTCGGGGGCGACAGTGACCTCGATCCTCAAGACACTGTCCTGGGGAAAGACGGTGTCGTAGTCCGGGATGGCCTTCTTGCTGTGGGTCGCCTCGCCCCATCCAGCCGGGTGCTGGTCACCAACGTCCGCTGGCACATTCTCCAGGGCATCGTGAATGTCAGTCTGAAGAGTCTGGGATTCCCCGCCACAGCTTATGGCGAAGGCGAGTACCAAGGTGATCCAACGCATTGTTTCCTCCTGTGGCGCTATGCTTCTGCGAGTCCCTGGTCAGTCCAGATGGCGTATTCGCTACCATTGGGGTCGGCGAAGTGGAAACGCCGCCCACCCGGGAACGAGAAGATATCCTTGGTAATGGTGCCGCCCAGGGCAGTGACCCGGGCCTCTGCGGCCTCCAGATCAGCCTTGTAGAAGACCAGCCGCAACGCCCCGGCATCTGGCTTCACAGGCGCCCCAGACAGGAAAAAGCCGCCGTCGATGCGCCCGTCAGAAAAGCTGGCGTAGTCGGGACCGTAGTCGACAAAGGTCCAACCAAAGAGGGCGCTGAAGAAAGCCTTGGCTTTGGGCAGGTCAACGACGGGGAATTCAACATAGTCAATGGCATCTTCTCTGGGCATCGGGGCCTCCTGATTTCTGGCCACTCTAGCATGGGATGGTGGCGTGGACCAGTGTGCGTGCCGTGGCCCACAAGACGCCGACAGACGCGCTGAGACCGACCCTCCGATAATCTGCCGATACACGGACGGCATCCACGCATCTCCCTATGCCCGACCATTGCCTTCCTGGCCAGGAATCGCTAAAACCAAGATCATGAAAATGCCCGACGATAGCCGAACCTACGATGACGTCCTCGCCGAAATGGCGACCTTCACCAGCAATGATGCCGACTACAAGAACGGCCGCACCTGGAGCCTGGTCTACTACCTCGGGCAGGAACACACGGAGTTCCTGCAGAAAGCCCACGGCCTCTTCTTCTCGGAAAATGGTCTCAACCCCATGGCCTTCCAGAGCCTGAAGCGCTTCGAGTCCGAGGTGGTTTCCATGACCGCCGCCATGCTCAACGGTGACCAAGACGTTTGCGGCACCATGACGTCAGGGGGAACGGAAAGCTGTCTGCTGGCAGTGAAGACCTATCGGGACCTGGCCCGTGCCACTCGCCCCCGCGTGCGCCGTCCTGAGATGATCGTCCCCGAATCCATCCACGTGGCCTTTGAAAAGGCCGCCGACTACTTTGGCGTCAAGGCGGTCCATGTCCCGGTAATGGCCAACGGCCAGGTGGACGTCGCCAAGGTGAAGAGAAAGATCACCCGCAATACAATCTTG
>CALGBT010000107.1 GCA_937884235.1 uncultured Pseudomonadota bacterium | reverse complement strand
GAGAACCTTGCCGATTCCCCAGAAGAAGAGCATCAGGCCCCAGTTCTGCACCGTGAACATGGTGGAATAGGCTGTGCCCAAGCGGTTCTCCGGGACGATCTTGGCCACTGACGGCCACATGGATGCCGGCACCAGGGAGAAGGCGATGCCGAGGCTCAGCAGACCGGCGTAGCCCAGGTACACATTGTCAAAAACGGAGAGTGCAAGGTGGGCGAAAATCAACAGCACCGAACCCAGAATCATGAGCGAGGCGGCCTTGCCCTTGCGGTCGACGATGGAGCCGAAGATGGGGGTGAAGACGATAGTGCCCAGCGGCAGCAGTGCCGCAACCTTGGGGCCATTGGTCAGCCACGCTTTGACGGTTTCCAGGAAGCCGGCGTTGGAGAGGTCGGGAAGCTGCATGGAGAACCCGAACTTATTGATGAGCAGGTCCGGAGCATACTGCATGAAGGGAAAGACGGCCGAATAGAAGGCCACGCAAAGCAAAGTGATGTAGATGAAGGACTTGTCCGTGAGCAGCTTGCCGAGGTCAGCCAGGCGGAAGGGCTCGTCCGGTTCCTGGGTTTCTTTCAACTGACGGTCAATCTTCACATCGAAAATCAGGTAGGCAAGGTACATGATGAAGCCAGCGCCGACCAAGGTGGCGGCGAAGGTGACGGCGGTGGGAACGTAGTCGCCCGCGATATCGGGCGAGAACGCGGTAGCCATCGCCGAGCCCGCTCGTCCGAAGCCGACATTCAAGGCCATGGCCAGGGCCAGTTCGTGGCCCTTGAACCACTTGACGATGGTTCTGGTGACCAGGACGCAGGTCACTTCCAGGCCGGTGCCGAAGAAGACGCGGCCGATGATCATCACGTTGAGGCGTGTTGCCGGGTCTTCACCGAACATTCCCTCGGCGCCGGCGGCAGTGAGGGCGGCCCCAAAGGCGACTACCGACCCGAAGACGACGGCAGTCCAGCGGATGCCGAAGCGGTCCAGGAACATGCCACCGATCATGATCATGCCAAAGACATTGGCGATGGTAGTCAGGCCGATTAGTGCCCCGAAATCGGACGAACTGATGCCGAGCTGACTCTCCATCAGCGGCTTGAGTCCACTGAAGAAATCCTGGAACCAGTAGGTCGCGAACATCAGGCCACTTACGAGGACCATGATGAACCACCGCATGGGGGCGCTGTCTCTAAGTGTCTTGCGAATAGTCTCGGTCATGGGTCGAATCTCCCGTCAGGTTTGACCGGAGTGTAGCAAGAAGGTGGGAGAGGGGGAAGGAGAAACGCAGTGTCGGCAGACAGCTACTTCATGAGGTCATATGAGCCGGCCTTCTTGCTCTTGATGAAGACCTTGCGCTCTTCTGCTGAGGATTCCGCCGCACCGAGGCCGCCAGCGGAGTCTTCCATCTCCTGGAGCTGGGTATCAAGACGCGCGCTGGGGGTAGCTTCTTTCTGCCGCCGGAGACTGCCGATGTTGTTGTCGATGATGGTGCGGGCGGCGTGCCAATCGCCGCGGTCAACTGCCCGGGCGGCCTTGTCCATGGCCTCTGCAGATTCGACCTCGGCGACGCGGATGGTCACTTCAGTGTTCTCGGACTCCCGTACCTTGCTGCCATCCTCACTGATGCCAACCGCCACGCCGTACTTTCCGCTGAGCTTCTCGCCATATTGCGAGAGGTCGGCGAACTTGAGACTGAGGTCGCCAAGGGCCAGCTTCTCCATTCCGGCCGGTGTAACTTTAAGGCGCAGCAGGATCTCCCGCGTCTGACCGGCATACAGAGTGCCGACCTTGATGCGGGTCTCGTTGTCTTCTTCCCAGGTCGGGTAGCCAAAGACCCGGTCCAGCTTGATGCCGTCGTTGCTTTTGAAGGTCAGGACCATGGAGCGGGCGACGGTGGCGCTGAGGCCGCCGAACTCGTCGTTGAGGACGCCGGCGATGGATTCGGCATCCTTGATGAAGTGGTAGCGGCCGCCGCCTTGATCGGCGAGGCGGGTCATGAGGTCTTCGTTGTAGTCCAGGCCGACGCCCAGGGTCGTGACGCTGACGCCATTGGCGAAAGCCTTGCCGGTGCGGGCCGCGAGGACTTCGGCGCGGCTCTCGCCGACGTTGGCAATGCCGTCTGAGAACATGAGTACGTGGGCGATGTCGGTCTCTTCCCGCTCGGCTTTTTCGAGGATGTCGAGGCCATCGAAGAGCGCCGGGCCGAGGGCCGTGGAACCGCCGGCCCAGAGGATGGAGATCTTGTTGCGCAGGGCCTCACGGGCCGGTTCGTCCATGGGCAGCCGGCGGTCGAGTACCATGACGTCGGAGGCGTAGGTAATAAGCGTTACCCGGTCGGTGCGGTCGAGCTTGGAGACGAGGTCCATGGCCGCCTGCTTGACCTGCCGCATCTTGTCGCCGCGCATGGAGCCGGAGCGGTCAATGACAATGGCCAGGTCCATGGGGG
>CALGBT010000106.1 GCA_937884235.1 uncultured Pseudomonadota bacterium | reverse complement strand
GACTTCGCACCGGCCCAACCGAGGTCGCGAGCTCGGAGGGTGCTGATGGCCAAAGGTAGGAACAGAGAGGAGCAACCCGTCGCACTGGTCCAACCGACGGTGCGCTGCGCGGTGTACACGCGGAAATCTACCGACGAGAACCTCGACTCGGATTTCAACTCCCTCGACGCACAGCGGGAAGCGGCGGAGTCGTACATCAGCTCCCAGCGACAGCAGGGATGGGTCGTCCTGCCGGAGCAATATGATGACGGCGCCTACTCCGGGGGTAATCTGGAGCGGCCCGCTTTGCAGCGGCTCCTCGCCGATGTCCACGCCGGGCGGGTCGATGCCATCGTGGTTTACAAGATCGACAGGTTGTCCAGGTCTCTTCTGGACTTCGCCCGTCTCATGGAAGACCTGGACCAGAACCAGGTGACCCTGGTCAGCGTGACGCAACAGTTCAGCACGTCCACCAGCATGGGGATTCTCCTCAGGAACATATTGCTATCTTTCGCACAATTCGAGAGGGAAGTGACGGCCGAGCGGATCCGCGACAAGATCGCGGCCGAGAAGCGGCGCGGGAAGTACCTCGGCGGAGTGCCGCCGCTGGGGTACGGCGTGGACCGAGAGCGCAAGCGACTCGTGGTCAACGATGAGGAGGCTGCCCTCGTTCGCTTGATCTTCCACCGATACCTGGAACTGCGCTCCTTCGTTGCCCTCGGCAAGGAGTTGAACGCCAGCGGGCATCTTACAAAGTCGTGGACTACGAAGAAAGGAAAGGTTCGGCCCGGTCGCGCCTGGAACAAGGCGCACATCTACCGTCTGCTCACCAACCCGACCTACATCGGTCTCACCAAGCACAAAGACAAGAGGTATCCCGGATTGCACGAGGCCGTCGTTGAGCAGCCAGTGTGGGACCAGGTGCAGGCTGCCCTGACCGGGAACTCGGGCAATCGAGGCAAGGCACGCGGAGCGAAGAAGCCCGCGCTGCTCAAGGGGATCATCAGGTGCGGCCACTGCGGAACCAGCATGGGCGTCACCTTCACCCGGAAAGACGGTAGAACCTACCGGTACTACCTCTGCCTGCATGCCAACAAGAACGGCTACGACGCCTGCCCGGTCAAGACGGTCTCGGCGGGAACGGTGGAGGAGGCGGTGACGGCACAGTTGCGAGCGATGCTGCGATGCCCAGAAGAGGTCGGCGAGATACTCCAATCCATGCAGAAGCGGCGGACGGAGGAGCGCAGGAAGCTCGGTCGGGAGACCACGAGGCTCAACAGAGAAATCGAAGAGGTGAAGGCGAAGGGTACCCGCCTGCTGCAGGATGAACTGGACAGCGCCAACGGCTTCGTCCGCGAGGAACTGGCACGCCTTGAAGTGCGGCGCAACGAGTTGGAGGACCAGCTCCGGCGGGTGGAGTGGGAACTTGAATCCTCAGGCCGGACATGGCCCGCGTCTGGAAGCGTAGCCGTTGAGTTGGCGCGACTGGACGACATGTGGGACAGCCTGTTTCCCGCGGAACAGGAACGAGTAGTCCGTTTGTTGGTCGAGGAGGTGGTGGTTTGCGAGGACCATCTGGAAGTCGCAATCCGGCCGGACGGCCTTTGTTCCATCGCCGACGAACTGATGTATGAGAGGGGGCAAGATGCAACAAGCAGCACCGGATAAGCCGCGTCTCAGCGAGAAGGACGGTCGACTGATCATTCACATTCCGATGCAGTTTCGGCGGCGGGGCGGGCGCAAGGAGATCGTCGTGCCTGCCGGGTCCGGCAAGCAGAAACGGGGGGAAGCGCCCATCTGCAAGCCCCTGGCAATCGCCATCGCCCGGGCCCATAGGTGGCAGGGGCTGCTGAGGAGAAGGAGATTCAGGAGCATCTCCGAGTTGGCTGAGGCCGTGGGTACCGACCGCGGCTACGTGCGTCGCCTGCTCAACCTCACGCTTCTGGCCCCTGACATCATCGAGGCCATCC
>CALGBT010000105.1 GCA_937884235.1 uncultured Pseudomonadota bacterium | reverse complement strand
TCGACTCCGCAGGAGAGGGAGCCGTAGCGCGCCAATGTTGTGGCAACCACCGTCGTTTCGTCGTGGACCACCGTCAGGTTCTTAGCCCGAGCATAGGCGACCGGTGGGGCGGCCGGGTTGGGGCCGACGCCCAGAATCGTCAACTCGATGTTAGACCCCTCGGGAATCTTCGTCAGCTTCAAGGTGGTGGAAGTGGCGTCAAACTCCTTGTCCGCCAGGACCTCCGTCTGGTTGCCCGTCTTGCGGACGACCTTCACCTTGAAGAGCACGGGGCTATCGGCATCATCAGTGGCTGAGCAGGACTCCAGCGCGAACAGTTCAAGCGCCACCGAGGCCCCCGTCGGCTCCATTTCCTCTTCGCCGCATGCCAGATAGAGCATCGGCATCGACACGAGCAACAGCCAGGGTATCAAGTGTTTCATATGTCACTCCAAATCTTACACATCAATGTGCACTACAGGATAGACCGACCGCAGGTACGCTGTCAAAGGAAAAACGGGGGCGTGGGGCACACGCGCACGAGGCTATTCCATGCCCACGATTCCCGCCGGAATGGCCTCGAAGGGAATCGCAATGGAGGCTGCATCAGGGCTGCCGTTGCCGTCGGTATCAATGTCGTTCACCACTAGCCCCTGGATCAACTGCACGATCATGGCCTTGGGGAGCGGCAACTGATCTTCCGGCACCGCATCGATGGCGGCCAGGAAAGACTGCTTGGGAATCGCTCCGCCAATGATCCCCGTCATCTTCGTCACCAGCCCCTGCTTGACCGTCACCGCGGCCTCTATGCGGGCAGCGAAGAGAGTGATGTCCAGGACCGTCTCCGACGAAAGCGGAATCTGCCAGGGGAACTTGTACTTCATGCCGCCGGCAACCAGCTTCCCCTCAAAGATGGAAGCGTTGTCAAAGAGCACCAGCGCCTCACACGCCTCGGTATCGATGGCGTCGATATCTGCGACATACCCGCAGTAGTCCGTCGTGAAATCGCAGTCGTCAAACCCGGGCGCCAGTTTGCCCACGAACATGGCCACAGAGTAAAGACTGCCGTTGGTTTTCAGGCCATGATGCTCAAAGAGCAGATGGACGGACCCCGAATCCACAGCCCCCTGGAGAGACTCGTTGGCCAAGCCGCCAATCCCTGCCATGGAGTTGTCCAGTTTCCCATCACCGTTGAGGTCCAGGGCCGAACCAGCCTTGGCATCCTTGCTGATCTGCATCTTGTTGACCCGATCGACGGCATCGCCGAATTCATAGTCGCAGGAGGCACAAACCACCGCCCCCGGGGTGCAAGTGCCTCCCTGACATTGATCGCCCTCAGTGCACGCATCGCCGTCATCGCAAGGTGAGGCATTAAATACATTTTGGCATCCCACTCCCGGATCGCACGAATCGTTGGTGCAAGGCGTGCCGTCATCGCAGGTCTTCTGTTCGCCCACACACTCCCCGGCAACGCAATGATCGCCACCGGTACAGAGGTCCAGGTCATTGCAGGGAGCCTCGTTGAAAGTGTGCTGGCAACCAGCTGTCGGGTCACAGGTATCGTCGGTGCAGAGGTTGTAGTCGTTACAGTTGAGCTTGGTCCCCTTGCACGCTCCGTCAACGCATTGGTCCTGGAGGGTGCAAACACTGCCATCATCACAGCTGGCGTTGACCGGCTCATGCTGGCAGCCGGTCATGGGATGGCAGAAGTCGACGGTGCATGGGCTCTCATCGTCGCAATCCACCGGCTGGCCGTGGCAGCCACCGTCCCCACACACGTCGTTCTCGGTGCAAGCATTCTTGTCAGTGCAGGAGCCTTTGTTAGGCAGGTAGATACATGCCCCCGTATCGACGTTGCAGTCGTCAATGGTGCAGGCGTCGTCATCGTCGCAGATGTTGATATCGTTAATGCAGCAGGGGTTTCCGGCCAGCGGAAAAATGCAGCCGACGCCAGGGTCGCAGATGTCCGACGTACAATCGTTCCAGTCATCGCACACCGGCTTCCCCGCTCCCCCGACACACGCCGATTCCACGCAGACGTC
>CALGBT010000104.1 GCA_937884235.1 uncultured Pseudomonadota bacterium | reverse complement strand
TCTCCCTTCTCAACCGAGCCTGGAACAATTCTGGCGTGCTGGGGCCCCTAATTGCCCCCATTGAACGCTATGAACCAGGGGGCGGCAAACAGGGGACTCTCACCCCCGACGTTGATGTCCGCTTTGCTGTTCTTATCAATCAATTGCAGTATGGCATTTTGGACAACCTCTCCTTCGGAATTGGAATTCCGGTGGTGCTGTCCACTGACATCAACGTGGACTTTGGCTGGACTCCCGGGGATTACCAGGCTCAACTCGGACGGCCCTACAGCGAGTCGGATTTCTGGGAGTGGGCCGAGAGCATGGGCCAGCCAAAGCCCGGGGACTGGCGGGGCAACAAGGGGGTCCTCTCGGACCTGGTCCTGGGCCTGCGGTACCGCTATTCCGACCACATCGACTGGTGTCGTCGCCACAATCTGGCCCTCTCCGTGATGCTCATGGCCAACATCCCTACCGGGCGACAGGCCGATCCAGAGGCGGTGGTTGCCGCGGGCTCCACCATGTGGGACCTCCATTCCCAGGGCGAGCTTGGGGCGCATCTTGCCATTGAGAAGTTCTTTCCTGAGTCACTGGACGGCCGCCTCTCAGTGGGATTCGACTTCTTTTACGAGGCCCTGCTGAAACAAGAGTTCACCACCCCCACTGGAGTCTCCAACCCGTTGCTGCTCAGCTACGCCGAATACGTCGGCGACACCTACACCCTCGACCCGGGGGACTTCCTGGGGGCCGCCATGCTCGTGGAGTTCGTCCCCATCCGCGGTCCCGCCTGGGGCACCTGGCTGGTCGGGGGCGATGCCGGCAAGGCCGGCCACCTGCCACCGCTGCTCAGCGCCGCCTTGGAATATCGCTTCACCTGGCTCTTTCAGTCCAACTGGGAATCGGCATCGCCCAACTGGGACTGGGAACGAGAGAAACTCTGGCGGCCCGGCTACAAGAACACGCTGACGGGACGGGCGACCCTGTCGCTGCTACGACTGGGCCTGCCGCTGCAAGTCTATGGCACATACCGCAACCAAACGTGGATTCCAGGCAAGAACACCCGGGCCGCAAACGTGTACTCCGTCGGGCTCCAGGTGTTGGCCCAATTCTGGTAGAGGGTAGAAGATGAGGAAATTCCTGGGATTGGGACTGCTGACCATCTGGCTGCTCGGTTGCTCCGGGCTCAACTTCATGGGCTATCGCGTCGCCCCCAACTACCCCAAAGACAAAGACCGCAGCTCGCAACTCGAGGGGCTGCATTACCCCGTCACCATTATCCTGGATGACGTGGGCGTGCCCCACATCAAGGCCGCCAATGAACTCGATCTGCTACGGGCCGTGGGATACATGCACGGTCGCGACCGCTTCTTCCAGATGGACCTGTTGCGCCGCATGGCCCGGGGCCGTGTTTCGGAACTGCTGGGCGAACAACCGATGCAGGGGCAAACCACCGTTGACCTCGACCGGACCATGCGCGGCTGGGGTTTTGACGCCGCCGCCGATCAGGAGGCGGCGGCCATGGACGACGAGCTTTGGAGCCGCATGGCAGCCTATGTCGACGGCGTCAACCAGGGTTTGGCTCGCAAGCGACCCATTGAATACCGGCTCTTGCGCATTCGCCCGGAACCCTGGCAGGTCTCTGACTCCCTGGCCGTGGGACTCCTCACGGCGTTTTCCATTACCCACAACTGGAAGCAGGAGACTTTCCGCCTGTTACTGGCCCTGGAAGGTGGCATCCAGCGCATGGAAGCCCTCTATCCCGCTACCCCCTGGCCCGGCATGACCAGCATTGAACTGACTAACGAAGAGCATCCCCTGCCGCCATCGGTGGTTGCGGGAGTCGCCGAACTCTTCCCTCCCCAGCTCTATCAGGAACTGGACGGCGAAGTGGTGGCAGGTTTCGAAAGCGATCCGCTCATGGCCAGCGCCGCCAGTGACGGCTGGGTCATTGGCGGGGACCACACCGTCTCCGGGATGCCCATTCTGGCGGTGGCCCTCGGCGGCTGCTTCGATATCGAACTCCAGGTTCCAATCGTAACCCA
>CALGBT010000103.1 GCA_937884235.1 uncultured Pseudomonadota bacterium | reverse complement strand
CGTGGGCCTCGTCAAAACGGCGCTGTCGCAACGCCACCCAGCCCAGGTTGTTAAGCGTGCGCGTCTCTCGGGGGTCCCGCTGCAGCGCCTGGAGATACCACTTCCGGGAGGCTTCGTACTGCTCCTGGGAGGGATGGCGACCGGCCACCTCCAGGGCCCCCAGCATGTTGAGCACCAGAATATTGTAGGGTTCTGCCTGGTAGGCGAGGACGAACAGATTGCGGGCATCGTCGAAACGACCCGTTCCATGCGCAACCAGCCCCAACTCGACGATGATCTGGACCGGATTGTCCATTTGCGCAGCTGCTTTCAAGAGGATCTTCTCGGCCCTGGCAAACTCCTTCCGGCGCCGCAGGGTTTTGGCCTCCCGCACCACCGAAAGCACCCCCTCCCCCTTGCGAGCCCTTGCCAATCCACGGATCGCAACGCTATCCTTCGGATTGCTCTCCAGGGCGCTCTGGAACCAGACCCGGGCACGGTCAAAACGATGGCGTTTCAACTCCATTTGCCCCAGTCCGGCAAGTGCGTAGGCATCTTCCGGATGGTATTCCAGAGTCTTTCGGTACCACCGCAAGGCCGCGCTGTAGCGATGCTCTCGGGCGTACGTCTTGGCCATGTTATTGGTCGCGTAGGGGTCCGTAGGGTCCAACTTATGACCTTCCAGAAAGTGGCTCCGAGCCTCGCCATATCTGGCCTGCTCAAAGACGATCTGCCCATACTCATTGTGGAACTTGATCTCCCCGGGGGATCTAATCCGGGCGGCTGCCAGCAGGCTCTCGGCATCTTCGTGGCGCCCGCTTCGACGCAGTCGTTTGGATTGGGCCAAGAGGGAGCGGACCCAACCCCGATGCTCCTGAATCTGCTCCACCAGTTGCCGGCAGGCGGGGTGATCCGGGCGGGCATGGGCGAACCGCTCTGCCCATCCAACAGAGACGGCTGCGGCGAGACTGTCCACGGCTATCTGGGCGAAGGCGTCAAGGGCATGCGCATCATCGGGAGAGGCCGCCAGGGTCTCGAATACCCAGTAGGCAGCAGCCTCCAGATTGCCGTCCCGCAACTCCAGCTTACCGAGCCACGATGCCACCTCAGAAGCTGGACCTTCGGCCTCCCAGTAAGCCTCGTCAAAGCACTCACGAGCCGTCGCCAGGTCCCCCTCCAGGAAGGCCTGTTCACCCCTTGCCAGCCACTCTTCCAGACGTCTCCTGGAGTCCATCAGGCCCCTCCGCCATTGCGAACGCGACGGCCTTAGACAACACTGAGTGGGGGATGTTCCCGTCGGACTACATAAACCAGAGCCACCACTCAACATTGTCGGGCTTGCGCCTGCCAACAAGGAGCTGGTGCAGGCCGGGGATTTCCTCCCCGTGCACAAGTTGAGACAACGGATGAGGTAGCGGAATGAAGGTCACCACCGCGTTGATGGGGGCCAGCGCTTCATTGAGCCAGGCTGCGAGCAGCGCAAAAGACTCGCCACCGGCAATGGGAGCAGCAACCAGGTAGTGCTTGCCCACCACAAATGCGTCGGTGATTGCAGGCAACAGAGGAACCGCCCCGCCGGTTAGCGGATGCGGGAAGAAGAGCGCGGGGACGCGGATGACATCGTCTTCTTCCAGGCCGAATTCCGGGAGAAAGGCATGGTACAGGTCCGCCAGTTGTTCTGCCGTTTCCTCGTTGAACGCCCTGACCTCTACATCGGACGCCAGATCCACCAGAGAGGTGACCCCCACAGGCGTATCCAGGCTGGCCGCCCCCTGGCCGTCTGCCACCCACGCATCCATCAGCGCCAGCGCGAGAGCGGGGTCGGCAAAGAGCATGCGGAACCCCTTGCCGCAACAACCTGGGTCACCGGTGTAGGGCACCCAGGAGAGCACCTCGGAGAGATGCCCGCTGTGGAGAAATTTGGTATCCACTGCCACCGGCTCACCCTGCAACCCCTGCCGGGCCAGCAACTCCAGAAGCTGCTCCGGGGGTCCCTGCTGCGACTGGGAATTCCAGCCGTAGTAGAGCCTGCCGTAGGGCAGGAACATCTCGCCAGCCAGCAACACCGGGGACGATTCAATGTTGCCCAGATGGGGGACACCGGCGGACTCGTCCAAGCCACTGGGCGCCGGCAGCGGCGCGACGCCGGCGCCGAGCAAACGAGCTTTCAGCCAGGCCATGCTCACCGGCGACGGAGCGGCCAGCAACGGGTAGTAGATGACCGCATGCCCCGCCGCATCGGGCCGTACCGCCAGGGCCACCAACACCAGCTCGGTCAGGGTTCCCAGCCCCTCTTCGGCACCGTCCAGAATGGTCATGGGTACCCCGGACACCGCCAGCAGTTCGGAGAGGTTAGCCATTGCAGAGGCAGGGGCAGCCTGCTCCAGCGTCCAGACCTCTTTGACCGGCCACAGGGTCGACGTGAAGAGCAGCGGTGCGTGATGCAGCACGGCCGAATCCGCGGCCAGCATTTCACCTCCAGCCCCCCATGCAGTGAGAGTCAGGCGGACCACTCGGTCTTCCTTGGCCGGACTCAACAGAAGGGCCGGGTCGCGCGCCTCAAAGCCCAGTATGATGGGATCGTTCTGCAGCTCCATAACGGAGAAGGTTGCGGGTAAAGACAACGCCTCCCAGTCCTCGTCAAGGCGACGGAAGAGCCGCCCCAACTGCCCATTCTCCGCGGTCAACTCCAGGGTGGCTGTGACCGGAAGCCAGGGGGCTGGGGCCAGGTAAACCGGTGTCAGGTCCAGGGCATCTTCGGGGCCGTTGACGACCTCGTCCAAGGCATCGGCCAGACCGTCACCATCATCATCATCCAGGTTCAACAGGAAGACAGCACCACTCTTCAAGGACCAGTTCTCCTCAAGCTTTTCGTCTTCCGGGTCGGTGAAACTGACCTTTCCGTTGCGGTCTGCATCCGTTGCCAGGTTAAGAACTGCCGGCGAAGTTCCCACGTCGGTGCCATCGGTGGCCAACAGGCTGTCGACCCCAGAGGCCATTTCGCCATCAGCAGCAGGGTCGTGCGAGTCCCCGGCAACATCTTCGTCCAGCACACTGCCAACATCGACCTTCGGGAGGCCTGTCTCTGGCGCAGAGCCTGGAGAACCGGCACACGCCGCGGCAAGCAGCACTAGGACCAGTAGTCCGCTATCGATGGTTCGTTTCATAGCCACGCACAGGGTATCGCAGACGTGGACCGAGGCAAAGGACTACATGCCGAACCATGCAGGCATGGCCGCGTTGCCGGTAGTGGTGATAGCCTTGGCAGTGCGAGCATTGACGTCAATGATCATCAGGTTGGTCTTCCCGCCAGCATCAACGGTGGTAACTACGTGGGAGCCCTCCAGGGACCAATCAAGTTGGCCCGCGACCAGCCCGGTAACGTTGTCAGGCGTAACGTCAACAGTGGACAAATCACCGGCTCCGTTGGCCCCCATCAGGATCAAGCGGCCCTCTTGAATGGTGGCCATGAAGCGCATGGGCGAGACTGTTACCTGGGACATATTGCTCTGCCCGGGGAAGTCGAATTCGTGGATCACTTCGGGAGGGTCTGAGAGGGCAAATACGAAGTACTTCTCGGGGTCTGAATTGTAGGCCACAACCGCCATGGCCGCGTCGGGGAAGGGTGCGAAGACGACGACCCGATCCTCCTCATTGGCCATGAAAGGACTGGCCTCTCCAGAATTGGTATCGATGGCAATCAGCGAATCGATCTGCTCACTGACAAAGGCGAAGAGCCTCGCTCCGGAGTTCGACCAATGGAGTCGGGCGATGGTGTACTGTGCCTCGACGAAGCCGATGGTGGGCTCAAGCGCGGCGACCTGCCCTGCTTCCACCTCATAGTCAGCCACTCCCTTGACCTGCATCCCATTGACCGCCCCGCGCAAGACCAGACGGCCGGTCCCGGGAGGCACGGCAATGGAGAACTCACCGCCGGCACCGGTGGTGACCGCAGCGGTGGCACCGGTGAAGGCAACCAAAGCGTCGGCGACGGGGCTGGCGATGGCCCCCTGCCCATAACGAAAAGACCCGGTGACAGTGGCCGTAGCGCCTTTAGACGAGATCAATCGAGCCGCTTCAACACCCGGGGTCAACTGATAGCAGACAGTTCGGTCGAGGGCGATGATGAAGACGTTCTGACCCTTGTCATTGAACTGCGCCCGGAAGTCAGAGACGAAGGCCACCGCGTCGCGCCCCGGAGACCAGGATGGGTTCCACACATGAACTGCGGGGTCGTTGAACTCAGTGAGAGGAATGGGATTGCTGCCCGCCCCATCCCGCAGATAGAGGTCGCTGCCCCCGTCATCGTGTTGCACGACGTAGACGATGCTGCCCCCGGCCGCGACCACCCTTCCCACGCTATCACCAAAGTGCAGGGGCGCTCCATCAGAAGCCAGACCACACTGAAAGGGGGCCATGGCCACGGCATCATCTGCCAGGTCGGTCTCCGTTGGTGGTGAATTCGAGGAGAGATCCGGACCTGAGCAATTCTCTACGGTCTCGGTGCCGCCACACGCAGCCAGCAGGAGAATCAGAACGAAGAGCCCGGGATGGACCCGACGAACCAGCAGCAGGGCGATGAGCAGGACCAGAACGAGCGCTGCCGACTGTCCCGCTCCCCCCCCGGTTGAGCAACCCGTATCACGGCTTTCCGTAGTACATGTCGGGTCATCTGTGCCGACATTGATAGGGGTGGAGCCGGCGGGGTAGCTCTCATCACTGATGAGCACTTCTTCGCCAAAGACACCAAAGACATTGCCCCAGGTCATGACGTCTTCCTGAGCAAGCAGGTCCTCATCCACCTCGACAATGTCGCTCTCGACATCGGGCGGCACCCACTCCGTGCCATCGGTGAAGGCCATGATATGGGCAAAGGTACCCACCGCGAAGCCCCAGTGTTCACCGGCAAAATCGATATCCAGATAGCCGCCCTTGCCTTCTCCTTCAGGGTCGAATTCCCAACTGCTGCCGGCGTTTTCGGTGCGCAGGATAACTGCCTTGTTGCTCATGTTATCGAGTTCATATTCGGGGTCACCGCAAGCGCCTGCGGCCCAGCCCTTGAGAGGCGTAGGGAAGACCAGTTTCGAGAGCCACAACCACTGAGTTCCTCCCGGGCACGGCGGCAGCTGCACATCCTTCCAGCTTTCTCCGGCATCCACGGTGCGCTTGAGATACCAGGGGTTGGTGTTGGCGCTGGCCACTGCCCAGCCAACGTTCTGGTCGATGAAGGTCAGGTGGCGGAAGGTTTCATTGGCACCGATCACTTTGGGGGCGAAGCTTTTGCCGCCATCGGTGGTCTGTAGGACGATGCCCTTGGGCTTGATATCATAGCCCACAACCACTTCGTTGCCATCCCAATCCGTTTCGGTAATCTCCTCTACCTTGCCGCCGCCCACCCAACCGATCTGCGATGTTGCGAAGAAGAGGGCACTGAGATTGACATCGTCAATGGTAGCTTCGGTCACTTCCCAGTTTAGGCTGTTTGGCGTCCAATAGACGTTCTTCTCGGACACGGCCCACACATGGACCGGGTCCAGGGCATGGATACGGTTGATCATGATCATATCGAAGAAGCCGCCGGCACCGGGGAGTTTGACCTCCTCAAATGACGTCCCGCCGCTCTTGCTCTGGTACATGCCCAAGCCGCCACCGAAGACATTCTGGTCGTCAACCATCTCCAGCGTCCCCAGCAGAAAGAACTCGCTGGGGGGGCTGCTCTTGCTCCAGGTCTTACCATCTTTGGTCACCAGCAAGAGCGGCTGACTCTTGCCGCTGGTACTCTCCTGACCGTACGCCACGGCATTCTTGTCGGTACCGGCCCCGATGGCGATGAGTGTGTTGCCGTTGCCAAAGATCTCATGCTGCTGTACCCACTCGGCGTCCGCGGGCCTGGCAACAACCACCAAAGCTACCACTACCAACCATCCCATCAACCTGGAAAGAGCCATGTACCCCCCTCCTCCATCGCCTCGCTGGCGAGCCTTTCAATTCGCCAGCATTGTGCCGCGGACCATCAACCAATGCAAGACAAGGGCCGTATCGCCACCACTCTCGCAGACGCAGATCGCGTAACTCTTGCATAAGGGGGACCGCTCTGGTTTAATACGGGCGCGAATCGAGGGGGGTACCACATGCTTCGTCCCATCAATCTCATCTCAGTGCTCTGCACCGCGGCCCTCCTCGTCGCCTGTGGCGATACCCTGCAAGTCAAGTCGGATGCCGATGCTACACCCTTTGGTGGTGCGTGCTTCGAACGGGAGTGCGGACCGGATGGTTTGGGGGGAAGCTGTGGCACCTGCTTTGGTGGTCTGGCGTGTGTCGGCGGCAAATGCAAAGACCTCAGCCTGCTCGGCCAGGACGTCACCGATGCCAGCAACCCGGCTGATTCTGACGCGCCGGAATTGGACCTGCCCTTCGACCCGCCCAAGGGGGAAGGGTACGTTCTCCCGGAAGTGGCCGACCCGCAAGCGGACTCTGACGAAGATGGCTTCAAAGACGGCGTGGACAACTGCCCTTACGACTTCAACCCTTCGCAACTCAACTCGGACGACGACGAGGGTGGCGACGCCTGCGACCCTGACGACGACAACGATTCCGACCCCGATGCCACCGACTGCGACCCCAAGAATCCCCTCATTAACCATCTGGTACCAGAGATGTGCGACGGGATTGACAACAACTGCAACCAGCAGATCGACGAGGGCGGAGCCCTGGGCTGCATCCCTTACTACATC
This sequence comes from uncultured Pseudomonadota bacterium, assembly GCA_937884235.1. GTDB lineage: Bacteria > Myxococcota_A > UBA9042 > CAIXZC01 > CAIXZC01 > CALGBT01. The sequence continues at coordinate 23,451 of CALGBT010000103.1, read as the reverse complement.
GACCTGGACCACGACGGCTTCGGTGTTTTCGAAACGAAGCAGTGTCTGTGCGACGGCTTGACTCTCGACACTTGCATCAAGTTTGGCGATTGCAACGACAATGACCCGAACCTCTCGCCGGGGGCCGCCGAAGTCTGTGATGACGTGGACAACGACTGCGATGGCATCATTGACGAAAGCTGCGATGAAGATGGCGATGGCTGGTGCAATATCCATATTCCGGTCATCGGCTTCCCTTCCATCTGCCCCTTTGGTCCGGGCGATTGTTACGATGGCTCTGAGGCCGTCAATCCGGGCATGCTGGAAGACCCCAGCGACGGTGCGGACAACAACTGCGATGGCCAGGTCGACGAACCCATTCAATGCCCCGGGCTCTGCACGGGACACACCATCGATGCCTATCTCTGCTCGCTGGAAATGTGCTTCGGACCGGCCATCATTTCGGCCAACTTCTCATCCCCCACCGGTGACAACGTGAACTCCGCCTGGGAGGCGGTAAGTCATTTCGGCAACGCCGGCAACGATCTGGCTCCATACGGTGGAAACAGTTATGGGCTGCTCGCCACCGGGCCGGCCACTGGCACCTCCCACTCGAGTGACCTGAGTGGCGGCGGCGGAATTCCGGACCCTTACTCCAATGACGGCTACACGACCCACGACAACGTCGAATTCAAGGTCGTCATGAAGGCCCCGACCAATGCGCTGGGCTTCTCCATCGACTACATCTTCTTCTCGGAGGAGTACGAAGAGTATATCGGCACCTCTTTCAACGATAAGTTCTACATGATCCTGAAGGCCCCCGTCACCACTGGGAACTCCAATAAGGTAGTCAACACTACCTCCTGCTCCAACCCAAACTCCTACTACGACTTCATCGAGAATGGCGAAAAGAAGTGCTACATCGCCATCAATACAGCCTTTAGCGAACCTTGCAGCAATCCCAAAACCAACATCTCGGGAACGGGATATGAATGTGGTTCTCCTGACTCCGCTCACGGTTCCTCCACCGGCTGGCTGGTCACGTCTCACGAGATTCAGGGTGGTGAGCAGTTTGAGTTGACCTTCCACATTCACGATACTTCGGACGGCATCTTCGATTCCGAGGTCATCCTCGACAACTTCCATTGGCTCAGCCAACCCTTTACTCCGGGCACCGCGTCGCACGACTGATTTCCCCCCGCCTCAATCCTTGACACAGGGCGGTCAAACGTGTTGAATTGCGAAGACTGAAATCTTTGGAGGCCCGTATGATCCGGCATCGCTTGAGTTCTTTCCTGGTTGTCCTCCTGGCCCTGGCCATCGCAACTCCCATCATGGCACGCGAGAAAAAGGGTAAAGGGAAAGCGGCTACCGCTGCCCTCCAGGAAGACCTGGCCAACGAAATCTACGCAGTCCTTGAGAGGTCCACTCGCAGCGCCGATATGGAAACCCGGTCGCTGGCAGTGCTGAATCTGGCGCGAGTGAGACCAGAGACGATCAAGGACTACGTCATCGACGCGCTGAAAGACCCTCAGTGGATCGTGCGATACTCGGCGATCAAGGCCCTCATCGGACTGGACAATTCCGCCTACCGGGAAGCTCTGGGACAAGCTATTGCTAACTCGGTACTGTATAAAAACCCGAAGCACAGTCCCCTCAATCTCATCCTCTCGCTGCCATTTGAAGAGGCGGTACAACTGCTCGAAGAGGCGCTGACCAAGGTTGAGGACGTGCGCGATATCATCCTTAAGGAGATCTTCAAGGAAGGCTCCCCGCTGGCGCGGCAGTTCTACAACGGCCTGCGCAAGGTCCCGGCAGTGCAGACCTGGGTTATGAGCAACCTCCAGATCTTCAAGAACCCCGAGATGTACCCGCTCCTGGTGCAGACGGCCACGGAACTGCAGAAGCCCGAACTGCTCAAGGTTTTCAAGTTTCTGGAAGATTTGGACCACAAGTACGATGTCACCTTCCTCCGCAATTACCTCAAGGACAAGGACGACCAGATCCGTAACGGCGCGGCGTTCATTCTCGCCACGAGAGGTGAAGAAGCTGCAGTAGAGATGATGCTCCCCATGTGTGACGAGAACGACGTCCAACGGCAACTCCACTGCCTGCAGGCAGTCAAAGGTCTGCCCACTAGCCCCGCTGTGCGGGAACGAGCCAAGCTCTTTCTTTACGGTGACCCGAAGCCGGAAGTACTCTATGCGGTCTACGACATCTTCACTCTGGCCAAGGACGACAGCATCTACGATCGCATGGTACAGCGGCTGCAGTCGACCAATCTGGGGCACCGGGCTGCAGCCGTCTATTTCATTGGCCGGCTGAAGGGCAATCGCTCCTTGCCGCAGCTCCACGAGTTACTGCGAGACGGAAGTGGGCTCATCCGCCTGCGTGCCACTCAGGCCATCGGCGAACTCCGCCAGGCCGATTCGGTTCCATATCTCGCCGATGCCCTACGCAACGATAGTGACAACCAGGTCCGCAAGGAGATTGTCAAAGCGCTGGGCATGATCGGCGACAAGAGCATCGTCCCGGTGGTGGCCTTCCTGATCTTCGACCCCGTGGTCCGAGACGAGTCAATTGAGGCGCTGACCCTGGTCAACCACCGCGATGCCATTCCCACTCTCCGCAATGTCCTGCAGACCCAGTTCACCAAGGAACAACGAACCGCGGCCCTCAGCGCGATTATCCGCATTTCGCCGGCAGAGAGCTTCGACACCTTTAAGAACTGCCTGGGTTGGCTCCCGGAAGGGTTCCTGGGGACTATGGCCAAGGAGCTCAAGGGCGACTTCCTCGCCTACCTCAAGGCCGCCATGGAAAGCATCAACGAGCGAGTCCGGACAGAAGCTGTTCTGGCCTTTCGCTTCATGGAACCGGAACTTGAACAAAAGGTCCTTGAGAAGGTACTCTTCTCAACCAAGGACACGAGCCTCAGAGTTACTATTCTGCGCCGCCTCTCGGAGCTACGCGGTCAAGGCTCCCTGGACCTGGTGAAGGCCTTCTTTGCCGATGACAACAAAGCCCTGAGGTTGGCTGCCATCGATCTTGCCGCCACCTACGTAGCACCGGATAGCGAAGAAGCCAAAGCGCTGCGCAGTATGCTCCTCGACCCTGACGAAGCCTACCGTGCCGCGGCGGCCGTAAGCCTGCTTAACATCTACACCAACGCCTCAGCCCCACAGGGCGACAAGAAGAAGCCAGGGAAATAATCTGATGACCACTTCCCTGGTTCTCTTTGACATTGACGGCACCCTCATAGACACAGGTGGGGCCGGCATGAGGGCATTGGGGCGCGTCTTCGCCGACCTCTATTCAGTTCCCGACGCCTTCGCCAATTACTCCTTCTCGGGGAAAGTGGACCGGCGCATCCTGCTGGATGCCTTCCAGCAACTTTGGCAGAGGGTTCCCACTCCCGCCGAGGCCGAGGATGTCCGCCGCGCCTACCTCAAGCGTCTTGAGGAGGAGTTGACCAGTACGCCTGACCGCTATCGAGTCCTGCCCGGGGTTCGTCAACTACTTGAGCGACTGCGCCAGCAGAAGATCCCCACGGGGCTGGCCACCGGCAATCTCGCCGAAGGGGCCATGCGCAAGCTCATTATCGGCGACCTCTGGCAGTACTTCCCCTTTGGCGGCTTCGGTTCGGACCACGAACACCGTGGCGAATTGACCCGTATGGCCATCGAGAGAGCACAGCAACTGACGGGCATCGATTTCGCCGCCCATCGCGTGGTCGTCATCGGCGACAGCCCCTTGGACATTCGCGCCGCCCGTTACAACGGGGTCCGAGTGATCGCGGTGCTGACCGGCTGGGACCCGAGGGAGAAGCTGCTCGCTGCCGGCCCCGACCTGCTCCTCGATGACCTCGCCGATACTGACGCGGTTATGGATTTCATTCTCGGCTGAGAAGATCCCACTGCTACCAATGTGAACCTGGCCGGCTGCCGTCCTGCTCAGCCCGCAGCCTCGAAGCAGTTGCCAATGCACTTCGTGCTGGCCGCTTTGTAGACGCAGTCATAGCTGAAATCGGAAGTAAACGGGCACTCGGCAAAAATGCAGTCAAGAAAATCGCCGGTCTTACCGCTCTGGTAGTCGTCAGTGTCGGCCAGGCAGGCCAGATTACACGCCTCGTCCGTGGGTCCGGCACAGTCGTTGAGGCACCAGAGGGCATCACCGCAATCACCCGTCCCACCGCCACCAACGCAAACCGAGATGGCCTTAGCGCAAGAGTTGATCAAGCAACCATACAGAATGCCCAACTCCGGGGCCCCGGGGCCGGCAGCCCGCCACGCATCATACTGCGGCTGGCACTCTGTCGACATGCAGCCCAGGAGGGCATCAGTCTCGATGGCCTGGGCCTGGAGCATGTTGTCGGTGCAGTCACCCTCGGGAAACTCGTCGCCAACCTGCCATTCCTTCTTGCTCATGAGGCACTCGAGAGCCTCGTAACAGGAGGGACTGCCAACCTCGACCTCAACCAGCACTTCCGTCCCCACTTCCTCGTCCCCGACCTCCAACTGCTCAGTGCCATCGGCGCCAACCACGTCCGGAGACGTTGCGTCCAACGACTTGCCATCAGGCTTCCACGGCTCCGGGCTATCCACACAACCGACAAGCATGAACAGGAGTACCGCAAGGACAGAAATGTAAGTCTTCATCAACTCCTCCCAGGGCGCAGTGGCAGGGGAACGTCAGTATAGCGAATGAAACACCGGAGGGCAGCGATTTCTGCACTCTACGAAGCAGTTTATCCGGGCCGTCTCGTAGTAGCTCTGGCCTCCCTTCTGCTTAGAGAAGCCCAGCGGACAGGAGCAGTTCCTCATTGCTGAGTATCCCATCCGTCTCCCCATCCGCCACAATTCTGCCCTGGTACAACACCAGCGTGCGGGTGCAGACCTGGCGCACCAGGTCAAGATCATGGGTGGCGATTATTCGGGTGTGCTCGAAGGCCTGGAGCAACTCGATGAGTTGACGGCGGCTGCGGGGGTCGAGGTTGGCGCTGGGTTCGTCCAGCACCAGAATATCGGGATGCATGGCCAGCACCGTGGCAATGGAAACCGCCCGCTTCTCGCCGCCGGAGAGCCGGTACGGGGGGCGCTGGGGCAGATGCGCCGCACCGACGGTGGCCAGCGCGTCGGTGACGCGTGCGGCCACCTCCCCCTCGGCAAGACCGAGGTTGCGGGGGCCGAATGCCACATCGTCGAAGACCGTGGGCATGAAGAGCTGGTCATCGGCCTCCTGAAAAACCATGCCCACGGCCCGCCGCACAACCTCCAGGGTCTTGCGGGTCACCGGCAGATCCCCCACCCTGATCTCGCCGCTTGTCGGGAGCAGGCACCCGGTGAGCTGGAGCAGCAAGGTTGACTTGCCGGCCCCGTTGGCACCGACCACGGCCACCGCCTCGCCATGGGTGATGCGAAAACTCAGCTCCTTCAAGACCTCAGCCTGGTCGGGAAAGGAGAAGCACAGCGAACGGGCTTCCACAAGGTGATGACTCACTACCAGCCTCCAATAAGCAACTGCCCCAACAGGTAGGGCAGGTTGTAGCCTCTGACCAGGCCGAAATAGGCGGCCCAGCCCAGCAGAAAGAAGGTCTCCTTCCCGCTCCAGGCCGGCAGGATCTCGCCCCGCAGATGTCCATCAAAGCCGCGGCAGCTCATGGCCTGGTAGATGCGCTGAGCCCGCGCCAAAGTGCGCAGCAGGAGGTGGCCCACCATCGGTCCGTATGATGCCAGGCTCTGCGCCGCCGGACCGGCGGAGCGCAAGGAGCGGGCCCGCACCAGGCGCTGCGTTTCGGCGAGCAGAACGAAAAGGTAGCGATAGAGAAAGAGCAGTTGCACCACAACTGCCTCAGGTACGCCCAGCCGAGCCATGCCGGCGCAGAGGCGCTGAAAGCCCGTAACCGCGACCAGCAGCAGCGCCGCCGACACCGTCAACACAAAGCGCAGCAAGATAGACCCAAATGAGATCCATCCGCCACTGATGGGCACGTCCAGGAAGGTCACTGCCACCCCACGATCGAGGAAGGGATTGGCCAGCCCAAGCAGCACCGCAAAAGGCGAAACCAGCAACACCTTCCGCAGGAGATAGCCAACCGGGACACGACCCGTGGCGATGACAACCATGGGGAAGAGCGCTAGGGGCACCATCGCCGTCAACGCGTACTTGTCGAAGGAGACGACAGTCGCCGCGAAGAGCACCGTCACCAGCAGCTTGGCACGTGGGTCGAGGTGATGGAGCGGCGTCTCCTGGCCGGCCAGGCGATCGGTGCGTCCCAGGTCGATGCCACGCTGGTTCAGTGCGCCCACGTTCAAGGGGCCTTCCGACGCAATGCAAAAGCGATCAAGCCGGCAACCAGCAAAGTGACCAGGGTCCCGGCAATGGCGGTGGCGGATTGAACCAGGGCACCGGCGGGCTCCGCAGAGACGCCTTCAGAGACCGGAGGAACGGAAGAGGCCAATGACGACACAGATTCAATCGACCACTCAAGACCATCGGGGCGGGTCGAGGCGAAGAGGCTGACCGCACCCGCCAGCAGCAGACCAGCAAACAGCAACACCAGAGCCGTCCGGCGACTTCCAGTTGCCTCATGGACAGCGATGCCTGCTGAAGTCACAAAGAGCAGCACCGCAGCAGTCGCCAGACCTTCGACGATGCCAATGGCCAGGTGAATGGGCTGCATGACGAGCAGGAAGGGCAGAGGCGGCAAATCGGTCAAACCTGACAGCGAGGTCTCAGCCACCACCCCGAGGGAGCCCAACTGCAGCCCCACCACACCCGCCAGCAGCGCTCCGGTGAAGATGCGCGCTCTCGTGGTGCGGCTCCCGACCACCGTCCGATAAAGCAGGGGGTAACAGAGAAAGCAGGGGAAGAACCCGAGGTTGAAGGCGTTGGCCCCCAACGCCAGCAGGCCGCCATCGCCAAAGAGCAGGGCTTGAACGGCCAGCACCGAGAAGAGAGTGATGAACGCTGCGTGGGGACCCAACAGCACCGCCAGCAACAAACCTCCACCCAGGTGGCCACTGGAGCCGGTGCCGGGAATGGCAATGTTGATCATCTGGGCGGCGAAGACAAATGCCCCCATGACCCCCATGAGGGGTACCTTGCGCTCATCGAGGTCCTGTTTGACCCGTCGGGCGGACCAGGCAATCAGGCCCGCACTGGAAAGCCACATGACAGCACCGACAGCCGGAGAAACAAGCGCATCTGACATGTGCATCGCAACCCTCCCACTATCAACCAAGCACCGGAGCCCGGTGCCACGAACACAACATTCGTAGCACACGACACAAAAACCTGTCAAACCTTGACTTCGGCCCCAGCGAGTAGCAGCATGTGAGAGCTTGTTGACGGGGTGGTGGCTGCCGGCCGCAGCCATCTGAGAGTAGACCCGTTGAACCTGACCCGGACAATACCGGCGTAGGGATTTAGCGAGCCGACGAGTCATCGCCAGCTTTCTTGGCTTTCCCCGCACATCAAGCGCAACCGGCCCGACAGGAGCCTCGCCATGCGCGCTGCCCCCTCTCTGCTCCTCATTGCCTCGACCGCCGTTCTCTTTCTGGGCGGCGCCCCGGCATTCGCTTTCGATGAATTCTCGGACGGCTATTCGCCCGCCAACTTCATCCTTCGCACCGACGGGTTGAGTCTGACCTGGAAGGGCGAACTGGAAGTAGAATTCCATGATATCGAGGGCGAAGGCGGGCCGGGCCACGACAGCCCCACCGATACCAAGACTTTGGGCACCCGCAGCCCCTTTGTCGAATTGGACAGCTTCTGGCTGGCCATTCGTTTGGGCCTGGGGGAATATGTGGGTTTTTTCTCCATCCTCGACTTTCGCCCCGACGGGGCGCGGCTTGGCGCGGCCTTTGCGGACTTCCGGATGGCCAGCCCAGGATGGCTGCACCACCACATGGAGGCGGGCTACCATACGCCTTTCGTCAAGATCGACCGGCGCACCGAACGCTACCCCCTTATCGGCACCGCGTACTGGCGGGAGCCGGAGCTGCACCTGACCTATGAAGCCCGTCTGGACATTGCCCGCCGCACCTCGCTTGAGGCAGGGCTGACCCTCGCCATGATGCGGCCCCTGGCTCCTACCGGAGTCCAGGAATCCACCACTGAGGCAGGCACCATCAACATCCTGGGGCTGGGTCCGGCCGAGACTTTTTCGGGCAACGGTCCGGTAGGTGGTGCTCGACTTTCCCTGGAGAGCTTCGGGGTTCACCTGGAGGCCTTCGGCTTCGTGGGGAGAATGGCCGCCGAGGGAGGAACCGATGTTTTGCGCAGCGCCTTGCCCAACTATCGATATTTGGACGGTGGTGACCAGACCGACCGCTACGGAGATTTCCGCTGGGCAGGGGCGCGCCTGGGCTATCACGATCACAACATCCATTTCTGGGCTGAGACCATCGTCGCCCAGGAGGACATGCTGACCCGCTACGGCGGATACGCACAGCTTTCCTATGCCATCCCCTTCTCCATTCCCGGAGGCTGGCTCCCTGCACTGGAGCCACTCGTCCGGGTCGAGACGCTGCGCATCCAGGACTCCACCGCCCTGCAATCCAACGGCCAGGCCCTGCGTTCAACCGCCCCCATCAATGCGGTGAGCTGGGACTACGACATCCTGACGCTGGCTCTCATCAGCCAGCTTTACCGAGACCTGGTGCGAGTACGCATCGAGTACTACTTCATTCGGGAACGCAACGGGGTCGCCGCGCTGAGTCTCAACGACGTGCCTTTCGCCAACAATGAGCTGCTACTCCAGTTGGAGTTGCGGTTCTAGACACTCACCTGGAGGAACCATGACCAGACTTTGCCCTACACTATTCGCCGCGCTTCTACTGTGCGCCTGCAGCACCACCGCAGACAAGGAAGTCCTGGACGTGACGACGACTGCTGAGGTCGCCAATCAAGACCGCGTGGTACCGTCGTCCCATTACCAGGCCGAGTTGGTGCACACGCTGCTCATGGGCGTGGGCGACAATGCAGAAGTAGTCAAAGTAATCCCCGAGACGACTCGGGCCCTGCTGGTTTCGTCCAAGGCCCGGAAGGTGACCCTCTTCGATTTCGCCAGCGGCCAGCTGGTGGTCGTGCGCGAGGCCGCGCTCTTCCCCGCCGATGCCAGCGAGAGTGAGCTTACTCACATCGCGGTATCAGGGGACGGTAGCTGGGCCGTCTGCACCCGCACCTTCATCGAGGTTGACGGTGGCGGGGCGCAGGTTGATTGCGGTGGTGAGTTGCTCTTCCTGGACGTGACCGATACTGAGGAGTTCGGCACGGTCCTAGCCCAGGTACCGGTGGGCCCCATGCCCGATGCAGTAGCCATTTCCCATGACGGCCTCTGGGTGGCCAGCGCCAACGAACGGGACGGCCCTGATGCCTGGGGCAAGTGCGAAGTAGCGGGGGAGGAGGCATCCCTCAGCATCCTCGACGTTAGCGGTGGTCCGGCCGCGGCCATTGAGGTCCACCGCATCACCATGATCGACGGGGCTACCGGTCCACGTGAACCCGAGTCCATTGTCTTTGGGGCGGACAACGATCTGATCGCCGCGACCCTCCAGGACTCCCACGAGTTGTTGCTGGTTCACCGCTCTGCCCTGGTGGAGCCCGCACTCGACTCCAGCTTCCCTGCGGTGACCATCGTTCGCCTGCCCGACGACTCGGTGGGGGCTGGGCCATGGCCCGACGGCATTGGCCGCTTCGAAGTGGACGGCACAGAATACTTCGCCATCGCCGGGGAGTGGAACGATACCTTCACCATCGTGGATGGGACCGGGGCTGTTGCCGCGAGTGTGGCGCTCGTCCCGGCAGATATTCCGGGGACCCTCCCCCGGGTTCTGGACGAGGGGTCGCCCCGGTTCAGCCCTGACTCGGTGGCGACATTCACCTGGGAAGGACGAGCCCATGTTGCTTTCACTTTGAGACACAGCGGTGCCGTGGCAGTCTATGACGTGTCCGATCCAACTGCGCCTCTCTTCGCCACCGCCATTGGCATCGGCCAGAATGAGACCGGGGGCCAGGACGAGGATGGTTCGACGGTTCGCCCTGAAGGTCTGTCGGCCACTGCAAATGGCCAGTTCATCGTGGTCGCCAACGAAGGCGAGTCGTCAGTTAGTCTGCTGCAACTGCTGAGCCCCTAATACCCACCCAGTGCCGTTGACATCCTTTAGTTCTTCGCCAGTGCATTCGATGCCGGGTTTGGCGTGGCACTTGCTCTTTGACCAGATGCGTCAGCCAGGTTGTCGCTTCTAGTCAAACCACGCATGTCCGCATGCCGAAAGGAAACCAACTCCGAGCCATTGGGCCACTGAAACCATGAGACGCACTGCGTCATTCGTTATAAAGTATTATATCTCAATTGACTCCTTTTCCCCTTGATTTGTCCTCGGAAACCCGGTTAGGTAGCGCCGTTCGGGTTTCCGGTGGGTGGCACGCAACAGTTGGCAATGCAACAGACCCGAACCGACACGCCTTTGCCGTGGTGCGTCTCACCCGCCGTATGGCCATCGCCAAGATGATGATGATTGGCGGGCCGAGTGAGGACGCGACAAATGAAGACCTATTTTCTTCCACAACATGAATTACCCTCTTTCGTGAGCACCCTGCTCCAGACCACCAGGGTCATCGGCCCGGTGGCGAAGAAGCACAAATTCGTCTTCGCCAGACTGGCCTCAGCAGACGAACTGCGTCTCGACTACGACGTCACTATCCTCCCCCCTAAGAAAGCCATCTTTCCTCAGACCCAGCCATTGCTGAAATTCTCGCCCGAGGGCTACGAGGATGTTGGGACGCCGCAGCCGCAGATTCTCTTTGGCGTCCATTTCTACGACGTCAAAGCCCTGGACATGCTCGACGAGTTCTTCACTGACGGACACGCCGACCGTCGTTATCTGGACAATCGAGAGGCCACCACCATCGTCGCTTCCAGTATCCAGCACATCAACGAGCGCGCCTTCTTCGCGTCGGTGGGGGCTGACGTCAAACCCCGGGGCCACGACGCGTTCCTCACCGCCATCGAGGGCGGCTACGTCTACGAGATCTTGACTGACAAGGGCGAGGCCTTGATCAAGCATGGTAGCTTCCGGGCGGCAACCGGCGACGAAGTCTCCAGCGCCTATGCGGCAAACGCAGAGGCCCTGGACAAATGCCCGCAACACATCTACCACTCCACCCGGGAAATTGGTCGGCGCGTCCGGGCCGCGTTTGGCCGAGACGAGGTGTGGGACGAGCTTGCTGAGAAGTGCTTCTCCTGCGGCACCTGCAACACCACCTGCCCCACCTGCTACTGCTTTGATGTTCAGGACAAGTGGAACCTGGACCAGGCCTCCGGGGTCAGGGAGCGCACCTGGGATGGCTGCCTGCTGGATGACTTCGCCCGGGTCTCTCTGGGGGAAGGCGCCACCGACAATTTCCGGGAGAAGGCCGCCCAGCGCTTCCGGCATCGGGTCATGCGCAAGACCTCCTACCTCAACGAGAAACTAGGTGGGCCCGCCTGCGTAGGCTGCGGTCGCTGCGCCATCGGCTGCGTCCCGGACATTGCGGATCCAGTCCGCATCATCAATCGGATCATGGAGGGCTGACATGGGCTGTAACTGTGCGACTACCGAGAGAAACATCTACATGCCCCGAGAGTGCCTGATCACTAAGACCAGACAACTGACCAGAACCGAGAAGCAGTTCACGCTGCAACTCAAAGACGGGTCCCATTTCACCTATCAGCCCGGTCAGATCCTTGAAGTCTCGGTGCCGGGCTACGGCGAGATACCCATCGGTGTAGCATCCAGCCCGACGCGCACCGACAGCTTTGACATCGTGGTGCGCACCGTTGGGCGCGTCTCCACGGCCGTCAACGCCCGCAACGAGGGAGAGACCCTGTGGATTCGCGGCCCCCTGGGCAACGGCTTCGACCTCAACAAGCTACGCCACCAGAGAGTGCTCATCATTGCTGGCGGCCTCGGGCTCTGTCCCACCCGAAGCCTCATCCAGTACATTCTGGACAAGCGCCAGGAGTTCAGGGACTTCAAGCTCTTCTTCGGGTCGAGGTCGCCGGCCGAGCAGTTGTTCACCGACGACCTCGCCGCCTGGCGCCGCTCCCCAGCCGTGGACTACCAGGAAACGGTGGACCGGGCTGATGCGAACTGGGCAGGCAATGTGGGCGTTATCACCACCCTCATCGACCGCAACGAAATTCCCCGGGATACTCGGGTCATAATCTGCGGCCCACCCATCATGTACCGGTTCGTAATGTTAAGGCTCGACGCCATCGGTATCCCCCATGAAAACATCTTCGTCGACCTGGAGCGCCGTATGAAATGCGGTGTCGGCAAGTGTGGCCACTGCCAGATCAATAACCTCTACGTCTGCTGCGACGGACCCGTCTTCAGCTACGATCAGGTGGAGAACCTGGAGGAGGCATTCTCATGAGCAAACCAAAGGTCAAGGTGGCTTTCTTCGACTTCGCCAGCTGTGAGGGTTGCCAGATTGAGCTGACCAACCTCGGCGATACCGTCTTCCTCGGTCTCCTGGAACACATTGAAATCGTCGAATTCCGAGAAGTCATGAAGGAAACCACCAGCCAGCGCATAGACATCGCCTTCATCGAGGGCAGCTTCACTCGGGAAGCAGACCGTCCGCGCCTCGAATCCATCCGCGCCCGCGCCAATGTCGTTGTCGCCTACGGCTCTTGCGCTGCCACTGGAGGCATCAACGCCCTCAAGAACCATCAAACCGACTACCGGGAGTTTGTCTACGGCAAGGACGCCGAGATGCCCCACCTGGATAGCTTTCAGGCCCAGCCCATCTCGGCTGCGATCCAGGTGGATCTGGCCATTCCTGGCTGCCCCATCGACCAGGCCGAGTTCGCCCGCATCGTCTCTGACGTCCTCCACGGCAAAGCTCCAACCGTGCCCAACTACCCCGTCTGCGTTGAATGCAAACTGCGGGAGACAGTCTGCCGTTATCAGAGCGGCGACCACTGCCTGGGACTGGTGGCCCGGGCCGGTTGCGGGGCCCCGTGCCCGGCAGACGGAGTCCCCTGTGAAGCCTGCCGTGGAATGGTCGATTCCCCCAACCAGCCGGCACTACTCCAGGTGCTGATGGAAAAAGGGGGGCTCTCACAACTGCGGGCGGAAACCAAATCTCGCCTCTGGACAGCCCGCTTCAGAAATGAGGAGTGACAAGTCATGACCCGAAAGATCAACGTTAATGTCAATCACGTCACTCGCGTCGAGGGCCACGGCAACATCGTGGTCAACGTCTCCAACGGCAAGATCGAAAAATGCGAATGGCAAGTCCCTGAAGCTCCTCGCTTTTTTGAAGCCATGGTACGCGGCCGCCACTACTCCGAGGTGGCGCGCATCACCAGTCGCATCTGCGGCATCTGCTCCGTGGGCCATACACTGGCCTCAGTTAAGGCCACGGAAGACGCCCTCGGCATCCCAGTGACCCGGCAGACCATCCAGCTGAGGCGACTGCTCAAGCATGCAGAGAACTTCGACTCCCACATTGTCCATGTTCTCTTCCTGGTAGCACCAGATCTCCTGGGAGCCAAATCAGTCTTCCCATTGCTACCCACGCACCCCGAGGTAATCAAGGCGGCACTGCGCCTCAAGCGATTCGGACATGAGTGGGGGTCTTTGCTGGCCGGCCGCACGACCCATCCCACCCGAGTCGTCCCTGGCGGATTTGCGGAACTGCCCACGGAAACGGAATTGGCCACTCTCCAGGAGCGCCTCATTAATGAAGTGGCACCAGACATCAACCTGGTACTGGAAGTGGTGTCGAGCCTGGCCCCGTTGTTCCCGGCCTTTGACCGGCCCACCGAGTACATGGCGCTCCACGATACCGCCGAATACGGCCTCTATGACGGCTGCATCCAGACTGTCATGCCCGATGGCACCAAGGAACAATGGAAAGTCGACGAGTACCGCAAAGTCACCAATGAGTACGTCAACAGCCAATCCACCGCCAAGTGGACAAGGAACAAGCTGGACAGCTATGCTGCCGGCGCACTGGCCCGTTTCAACAACAACTTCCAGCAACTCCACGCCGAAGCTAAGGCAGTGGCCAAAGCCCTGGGAATGACCCCACTTGTAGCCAACCCGTATCTTAATAGCGCAGCCCAGGTGGTTGAAACAGTGCACAGCATGCACACCAGCCTGCAGCTTATTGATGAACTGCTCAGCACAGGGCTCCGTCAGGAGCAGCCGGGGCTGCCCGCACAGCACGGTGCGGGATCGTCGGCAGTCGAGGTCCCCCGGGGTATCCTCTTCCACCACTACAGCTACGACCAGGACTACATGTGCCTGCAGGGTGACTGTGTCATCCCCACCAACCAGAACCACGCCAACATCCAGCTCGACTTCGAGAAGCTCGTCCTCGAGCTGGTTGCAGCCGACAAGAGTGAAGCCGAAATGGAACTGGCTCTGGAGATGCTGGTGCGTGCCTACGACCCCTGCATCTCTTGCTCCACCCACTACCTCAACGTGAAATTCGTCAGGTAGTTACCGGGCCCGGGAGGGGGTGCATGAAATACATAGTAGGCATCGGCAACTACGCCCGGGGTGACGACGGCATCGGCCTGCATCTCGTGGAGGCCCTGTCAGCAAGGGAACCGGCACCAGACTATGTCGCGTTGGAACTCAAGAACGATGCCCTTGGGCTGCTCTCTTACCTGGAACCGACGACGCAACGAATTCTGGTGGTCGATTGTGTCAAGATGGGGGACAAGCCGGGCAACTGGCGCGTCTTCTCCCCTGAAGAAGTAACCTCCGTCAAGCAAGTGGCACTGGCCACCACCCACAACGGCGACCTCCTCCAGATCCTGGAATTGGCACGCGCCACCGGATACACAATCCCCCCGCTGCAAATCCTGGGCATCGAGCCCGCCTGCATGGAACCATCCATGGAACTGTCGACAACCCTGCAAGAGCGCTTCGAGGAGTACCTTGAGACAGCGTTGCAGACAATTCGAGACGAAGACCACTTCCACGACCATGGGAGAGCTACCGCCACAGCCGAGCACAGGAAATAGCTCCACCACTCTCGCCGAGGGACCGGCACGAATAGCAACAAACCTATCATAATAGTTCTTTCGCGCAAATATTATATTCTCGATTGACATCGTCGCGCTTCGCTTCATAGCGTCACGATTAGGCAACGCAAACTTGTGAAGAGGTGTGAGTAATGGAGAACTGGGAAGGCAGTCCGAGTGGCGCGAGTTCCACTGCTCGGCAGAGTCCGGTACGCCCGGAGACTCTGGTCATCGGCGGGGGAATTGCGGGAATCCAGGCGGCCCTCGAAATTGCCAACGCCGGCGAGAAGGTCTATCTGGTGGAGAAGAGCGGCACCATTGGCGGCCATATGGCCATGTTTGACAAGACCTTCCCCACTCTGGATTGTGCCGCGTGCATCCTCACGCCAAAAATGGTGGAGATCGCCCAGCATCCCAACATCGACCTGCTGACTCTGTCACAGGTAACTGCGGTTGATGGTGCGCCGGGCAACTTCAGCGTCACGGTGGAGAAGAAGGCGAGGCAGGTCACAGAGGCAGACTGCATCGGCTGCGGGATGTGTGCCGAGCAGTGCCCCAAATCTGTGCCCAGCGAATTCGATGCCGGCACCGGCATGCGCAAGGCGGCGTACATACCCTTTCCTCAGGCGGTCCCCAACAAGTACCTCATTGACCGGGAGAACTGCCTCTATGCGAAGAACGGCAAGTGCAAGCTCTGCGTCGGAGCTTGTCCGGCCAATTGCATCGACCTGGACGAGGAGGACGCAACTGTCTCCATTGCGGTGGGCAACATCATCGTCGCCGTGGGCTTCCAGGTATTTGATGCTGCCCGGGCAGAGAACTTCGGCTACGGCCGCTTTGACAATGTTATCACGTCACTGGAATTCGAGCGCCTGGTCAACGCCTCCGGACCCACCGGCGGCGTCCTCTCCCTGGCGGTCCGTGACAAGCGCAAACGGCGCGTCTTCCTACCCGAGAGTCCAAAGCCAGAACAGGTGGCCATCATCCACTGCGTCGGCAGTCGGGATTGCAACCACAACCAGTGGTGCTCTCGGGTCTGCTGTATGTACTCACTGAAATTCGCCCATCTGGTGAAGGAGAAGCTGCCGGATTGCGAGGTCTTCGAGTTCTACATTGACATGCGAGCCTTTGGCAAAGGCTACGAGGAGTTCTACGACCGCATTCGAGGCGAAGGGGTCCATGTCGTGCGGGGACGGACGGCTACCGTTGAAGGGTCTGGCAGCAAGCTCAAGCTGCGCACCGAAGACATCGTCAACGCCCGCCTCCTCGAGCAGGAGCTTGACATGGTCATCCTTTCGGTGGGGCTGGAACCAAACGCACAGGCGGGTGAGCTGGCCCGAATGCTGGGCATCTCCGTGGATCACAACAAATGGTTTATTGAAAGCTCGATGGGGGCAGCGCCCACGGAGACCAGCAACGCCGGAATCCATCTGGCCGGGGCCTGCCAGGGCCCCAAGGACATCCCCGATACCGTGGCCCAGGCATCTGATGCCGCAGCCAGGGTATTGCGCAGCATCCTCCACGGGCGCGCCGAGCCCCCGCTGGGAAGCCTGCTGCCCCGCCCCGGCACGACGGCCGTACCGGCCCTTGACCAGAGGAGTGAGTCATGAGCAGACGACTAGACCCGACCCTGCCGGCCCGCTTGCGGGAAATGGGCCTCATGGACAACAGCAAGTGCTTCAACTGCGGCCACTGCACCGCGGTCTGTCAGCTTACTGAAGAGGGCTTCGCCTATCCGCGCCAGGACATCAGGATGTTGCAGATGGGCCTTGGCGATGCCCTCACCGAGCGCGTCGAACCATGGCTCTGCTACTACTGCGGGGACTGCACCAAGAGTTGCCCCCGTGATGCCAATCCGGCTGAGCAGATGATGGCCCTGCGCCGTTACCTGACCGCGGCCTACGATTGGACCGGCCTGGCCTGGAAGTTCTATACCAGCAAGGCCTGGGAAATCGGCGTCCTTCTCGGCCTGGCCCTGATTGTGGTGGGGCTCTTCGTGGTGCCACACCTGCTGCATCCCGGTCAAATCCAGTGGGAGCCGCTGGATGGCGGCGTTGCGGTGAGCAGCTTCGCCGCGGTCAGCTGGGTACACCTGGGGGACATGGTGATGCTGGGACTCCTCTCCTTCCTGCTCCTCTCCAATATCTTTAGAATGGGGCGACGCATCCTGGGCGCGGCCCGGGTTCCCATCCCGATTACGCTCTACCTGAGTGAGGCCTGGCATCTGGTGACGCACTTCGCAACCCAGCGCAGATTCGGCAAATGCAACGACAAGGAGGCCTACTGGGTGGTCCATCTGATGCTCATGAGTGGCTACGCCATCATGTTCCTCCTGGTTATCGTCTTTCTCTCCTCGCTACAGACTGATGTCGGACTCAACTGGACAACCCTGCCCGGCTATTTCGCCACCTTCGCACTGCTCTACGCCTCCGCTTACTTCCTGCGCGGTCGCTGGCAGAAGAGTGCTGAGGTCAACCGTTACTCCACGTTCTCCGACTGGCTCTTCCCGGCCCTGCTCTTCGCCACATCGCTCACCGGCATTCTCATGCATATCTTCCGCTACTACCTGACCTGGCCAGCAGGGACCTATGTGATGTACGTAATCCACATGGCCATCGTCGTGCCAATGCTGATGGTGGAAGTACCTTTCTCTAAGTGGTCTCACCTGGCCTACCGGCCTTTTGCTATCTACTTCGCCAATATCCGCAGCAAAGCTCTCCAGGCCGCGCAGAAGACGCAGCCGGGGTCATTGGGAGTACCGCCTGCGGTCTCCAACGCGTTGGAGGTGTGAAATGAACCCCCAGAGAATCGGCGTATATGTGTGCTGGTGCGGCTCTAACATTGCCAAGATCGTGGATGTCGAGAAGGTAGCTCGCGTCATGGCCAGAATACCGGGGGTCGAAGTATCCCGTGAGTACAAATACATGTGCTCTGACCCGGGCCAGGAACTGATCATGAAAGACATCAAGGAACTCGGACTGGACCGGGTGGTGGTAGCCTCCTGCTCGCCTCGCATGCACGAACCGACCTTCCGCAAAACGCTGAAGCTGGCCGGACTCAACCCCTATATGCTTGAAATGGCCAACATTCGCGAACATGTCAGCTGGGTGCACGAAAACCAGGAACTCGCTACCGCCAAGGCCATCAACCTGACCCGTGCGGCAGTACATCGAGTCATGGTACACGCCCCCCTGGTACAGCACGAAGTCCCCGTCAACCGCGCCACCATGGTGCTGGGCGGCGGCATTACCGGTATGACCGCGGCGCTGCGCATTGCCGGCCAGGGGCGCAAGGTCTACCTCGTGGAGAGGAGTGACGAGTTGGGTGGCCGCGCCATCGGCGTGGGGCGGGCTGGGCCACATATGAACTCAGTGGCCGCCCTGCTCGATAACTTGACCACCAGAGTCAATGACTCTGCCTACATCGACGTCCTCACGGGCACCGTAGTCGGCGAAGTCTCCGGTTTCGTTGGCAACTTCCTGGTCCGACTCGCCAACGGCACGAGGGAATTGACTGTTGGTGCCATCGTGGTTGCCACGGGTACACAGCCGTTCGACGCCAAGAAGCTCCATCGCTCCGGCTACGGGAGATTTCCAAACGTCGTCACTTCGACTCAGTTTGAGGAGATGGCAGCTAGCGGACGGTTTACCACCGAAAGCGGCAAAGCACCGCGCCGGGTAGCGATCATCCATTGCGTGGGCAGCCGTGACAGCGAGACTCATTCATACTGCTCACGCACGTGCTGCATGGACGCCTTGAGGTTCTCCAACATCTTGCGCGACGCTTTGCCAGATGCAGCCATTTATCAGGCCTATTCAGATATGCGGGCTTTCGGGCGCGATGCCGAAGAATTCTATGCCCGGACAGCAGAAAGGGACGTCACCTTCCTGCTCTTCGACAAGTTGCTGCCTCCCACCGTGAGTGAGGCCCCGGCTGGCGATCCCTACCCGCTGCTGGTGACCATGGATGAGATCGCTACCGGCATTGCCATCGAAGTGCCGGCCGATCTGGTCGTCCTGATGGTGGCAAGAGAGGCATGCAGCGATGCCAAGGATGTCGCCAAACTCGTCAGCATCAGCGTCGACAAGGATGGCTTCTTCATCGAGAAGCACCCCAAGCTCGACCCTGCGGCAACGACCACGGACGGCATCTACATTGCCGGCAGCTGCCAGGGCCCCAAAGACATCCCCGACTGCATGTCACAGGCCGGTGCGACGGCAGCGCGGGTCCTCGCGGCCATCACCATGGGCAAGGTCAAGGTCCCGGCCACCACTGCGACGGTCAATGAAGATCTCTGCGTCGGTTGCCAGACTTGCATCAGTGTCTGCCCCTATGGTGCGGTGATCTACCTTGACAAGCACCGCGTATCCCGGGTCGAAGAGGTTATCTGCAAGGGCTGCGGCACCTGCGCTGCCGCCTGCCCCGCCGGGACTATCAGCCCCCGGCACTTCACCGACAATCAAGTGCTGCAGCAGCTCGAAGGGCTGCTGGCAGCCGAGGAGGGATAGCCATGAGCTACGAACCAAAACTGGTGGCCTTCTTGTGCAACTGGTGTTCCTACACCGGGGCCGATCTGGCTGGCACTTCCCGAACGAAATACTCCGAAAGCGTGCGCATCGTCCGAGTCATGTGCTCGGGTCGCATCGACCCAACCTTCGTGCTCAAGGCCTTCCGGGAAGGCGCCGATGGCGTACTCATTTCCGGCTGCCATCCCGGCGATTGCCACTATCACGAAGGCAACTACAAAGCGCTGCGCCGCTACCATCTGCTCACCCCCTACCTCGTCCAGATGGGCATTGAACCTGAGCGCATCCGCCTCGAGTGGGTCAGCGCCAGTGAAGGCAACCGCTTCGCTCAAATCGTCGATGAAATGACCGCAACCCTGCGCACCATGGGGCCCTCCAAAGTACAGGCCACCATGGCCAACTACGCTTAGGAGGACGAGATGAACGATTCCACAAAGAACGTTGCTACACCGCCTCCGGTGCCCAAGAAGAAACTGCAGATGGCGGTCTATTGGGGGGCTGCATGCGGCGGTTGCTGCGTCTCGGTGCTTGATGTCCACGAGGCGCTCTTTCTGGTGCTGGAGCATGCAGACCTCGTCTTCTGGCCCATCGCCCTCGATACCAAGTACAAAGATGTCGAGGCAATGCCTGACAAATCCATCGACCTTACCCTCTTCAACGGGGCCATCCGCAACAGCGAGAATGAACACATTGCCAAACTCCTGCGCCAGAAATCGAAGGTTCTGGTCGCCTACGGCTCCTGCGCACACATGGGCGGCATTCCGGGGCTGGCGAACTTCTCGACCAAAGAAAAGCTCTTCCAGCGCGTCTACAAAGATACGGAATCCACGGTCAACCCTGACAATATCCGACCGCAAACAAGCTACACGGTACCGGAAGGCGAGTTGACGTTGCCGGTCTTCTACAACGACGTGAAGCCGTTGGACAAGGTCGTGGATGTCGACTACTACATCCCCGGCTGTCCGCCCCAGACCGAGCGTCTCGTCGACGTCTTCAAGCTCATCGTCACCGGGGCCACCCTGCCGCCTGCCGGTTCGGTGGTCGGCGTCTTCGACAAGGGCCAGTGCGATTGCTGTAAGCGCACGAAGAGCGACAACAAGAAGATCAAGAAGTTCTACCGACCATGGCAGATCCAGGACGACGGCGAGACCTGCCTGCTTGAACAGGGAATCATCTGCATGGGCCCGGCCACCCGGGGTGGCTGCGGCGCCCGTTGCATCGATGCCAACATGCCCTGTAGGGGCTGCTACGGGCCGCCGCCCGACGTGGCAGATCCCGGGGCCAAGATGATGTCAGCCATCGGCACCATGATCGATTCCGACGACCCAATGGAGATCCAGGAGATCGTCAAGGGCGTGGTCGATCCCGGAGGGACCTTCTATCGCTTCAGTCTGCCAAGTGCACTGCTGAGGAGGACCGTACAATGAAACGGATAACCATCGACCCCATCACCCGCCTCGAAGGACATGGCAAGATCGAGATCTTCCTCAACGATGCCGGGGGCGTCGACAACGTCTATTTCCAGATTCCCGAACTGCGGGGATTCGAGACCTTCTGCGAAGGCCGCCCGGTAGAAGAGCTGCCCCAGATCGTCACCAAGATCTGCGGCGTCTGCCCCGGCTGCCATCACATGGCCTCCGGCAAGGCTGTTGATGCCGTCTTCGGTGTCCAGCCGACGCCCACGGCCCGCAAGCTGCGAGAGCTCTTCTACGCGGCCCATTACGTTCACAGCCACATCGCCCACTTCTATGCCCTGGCCGCACCGGACTTCGTGGTGGGCCCCACCGCTGACCCGGCCAAACGCAACGTCATCGGGGTTATCGAGGCTGTGGGGGCCGCGGTGGGCACCGAGGTACTCAAGCACCGTCGCTATGCCCAGGAAATCCAGAAGCTCCTGGGCGGTCACCAGACCCACGTCGTCATGAATCTGCCCGGCGGCGTCTCCCGCGGCCTCAACGAAGAGGAACGCAAGGGCATCGAAGAGAAGGCGAAGAGCTGCCTGGAGTTCGCCAAGTTCTCCATCAAGATCTTCAACGACGTGGTGCTGGCCAACAAAACCTACGTCGACATCATCCTCAATGGTCCGTACTCCCTGAACCTCTACTCCATGGGCCTGGTGGACGAGAACAACCTCGTCAACTTCTACGATGGCAAGGTCCGGGTCGTGGACCAGGAAGGCAAAGAGCATTGCAAATATGCGCCCAACGAATACCGGGACTGGATCGAGGAGCGGGTTGAGCCGTGGTCCTACCTGAAGTTCCCCTATCTGAAACAGATCGGCTGGAAAGGTTTCGTGGAAGGTCCCGATTCGGGCGTCTATCAGGCTACACCGCTGGGCCGCCTCAACGCCTCGGACGGCATGGCCACCCCGCTGGCTCAGGAGGAGTACGAGCGCATGTATGCGACCCTCGGAGGCTCGCCGGTCCATGCCACCCTGGCCATGCACTGGGCCCGTCTGGTGGAACTGCTCTACGCCGCAGAACACCTCCTGGCGCTCTCGCAAGACGAAGAGATCTGTGGCGACGACCTGCGCACCCCGCTGACCAACACCCCGCGGGAAGGCGTGGGCATCGTCGAGGCTCAACGCGGCACACTGACCCACCACTACTGGACGGACTCCAACGGCATCGTCGAGAAGGCCAATATTATCGTGGGGACCACCAACAACCACGCGGCCATCTGCATGTCGCTGAAGAAGGCGGCCCAGGCCCTGATCAAGGAAGGCACACCTCCAGACCAGGGAGTATTGAACATGGTGGAGATGGCCTTCCGGGCCTACGACCCATGCTTCTCCTGCGCCACCCACAGCCTGCCAGGGCACATGCCCCTGGAGGTCAACTTCCACGCACCGGACGGCGACATCGTCCGCTCGGTGCGGCGCTAGCCATGGCCGCTCCGGCCGAGCGCATCCTGGTCCTCGGACTGGGCAACGAAGTGCTCACCGACGATGCCATCGGCCCCCGGCTCGTGCGCTGGCTGGAATCACAATGCCCGGACGCGCGGGTCGACTACGAAGTCGCCGCCACCGGCGGCCTCACCATTCTCGAAATGGCCGAAGGCTACCAGCGCGCCCTCTTCGTCGATGCCATCAAGACCCGGGGTGGCGTGCCCGGCGATGTCTACTGGCTCACCGATGAGTCCTTCGACAACGCCCTTCATCTCACTAGCGTTCATGACATCTCGTTCCTGCAAGCCTTCGAACTGGGTCGCGCTCTCAACTTACAGGTGCCCGATAAGGTCCACGTCGTCGCCGTCGAGATCGTCGAGGACCTCGTCTTTTCAAACGAGTTCTCGCCACCCGTCGCAGCGCGCTGGGAAGAGATTCGCGAGAAGGTAACTGACTGGTTTCGGGAGTTTCTGCTGGCGTGAGGTTGGCAAGCCCTCCCCTCAACCCGTGCCAAACCCGGTGGCCTCGGTAACCGGGACGGACTCATGGGTCAAGCTGTCGACACGAGCCATTCGAGGGCCCTCGAGGAGGAATGCCTCCAACGCATCGAGTTGTGCGGCGGTACCCTGCGCCAACACTTCGACACTGCCGTCGGGCAGGTTCTTCGCCCAGCCGACCACGCCCAGTTGCCGCGCTTGCCGCTGGGTCGTGGCCCGGAAGAAGACACCCTGTACTCGCCCGGTGACACGATACTTCCTGGCAATGACAGTCATCGTCAAAGTCCTCCCCTGTTCTCCAGGACTGCCTGTAGCTTCCTGAGCCGGGTCAGACGCTCTTGTGAGGGGTGATTCTGGAATTGCGACTCAATGGTCTGAGTAAGTCTTGCTCTGTCCACCTCGTCCCCGCGCTTTGCTGCGACAATCAGTACCTCAATGCAATCCTCCAGGTCCGTCTCGGTGAGTCGACGCAGCTTCAGGAGGACAAAGAGGGTCGTGTCTGGCCTCAGGATGGTGGCCGTCAGGCCCTCACGC
>CALGBT010000102.1 GCA_937884235.1 uncultured Pseudomonadota bacterium | reverse complement strand
GAAGTTGCGTCACCCGTTCCCGACCCTCTGCACAGGCCTTTTGTACCGCTTCAAGTTCGGCGGTCTTCTCGGCGTTCTCCAGCTTTTGCCATTCCGCCAGTCGCATAGCCAGCATGCGGTCGTTCTGTGCGTACTCGACCTGATATTCACCGAGGGTCCGGGTATAGGCAGCCATCTGACCCGCCAGCTTCAGCATCTGCTCGGAGGTCATACTGGCTTTTTCGGCTTGCTTCTTCTCTGCAACCTTTTCAGCGCGATTGCTCGCTCCGCCTGCGGGCTGCCCGGCCGTGGTTTTGGCCTGTTCCGGTGCGGTCTTGGTTTGTGCGACCTCGCTTTTTGCGTCCTCGGCGGGGGAGGGCGAAAAGACATCAAAGAAGTAGAGTGCGGCTGCCACGCCAATAAGCGCAATGAATCCCAAAGAGAGCCAGAGCCCGGTCCGAGATTTGCCCCCGGGCAGCAGTGAGTCTTCCGTAAACTCCTCTGCATAGGGCGAGGTAGACAGTTTCTTTTCTGCGGTCCCGGCCAGTTCTTCGGTGGTGGGTCGCGCCATCGGTGCGGTCTGGTCGAAGGCCTCGCCGGAGGCAATGCTTTTGCGCACCTCTTCAACAACGTCCTTGACCTCGTGACAGGTGGTGGGGCGTGTGTCGCGGTCTTTGGCCATCAGCCGCAGGATCAGTTTCTCTACGGCAGGGTGAAGGTCGGGGCGAATCTCCCGTGGTTTGATGGGTTCTTGGGTGAGATGCTTGGTGACTACACCAATGGGCGTATCTGCAGTGAAAGGCAGTTTGCCCGTGAACATGTGGTACATGATCACGCCAAGGGAGTAGATGTCCGAGCGGGCGTCAAGGGATTCGCCGCGGGCCTGTTCAGGGGACATGTACTCGGGAGTGCCGCAGACGATTCCGGCCATGGTATGAAAAGTATCGGCAGATTCGCCGCTGGGATCGGTGATCTTGGCAATGCCGAAGTCCAGCACCGTAACAAAGTCCTTCTGGCGGCGCCGGTCCTCGACCATGATGTTCTCGGGCTTCAGGTCGCGGTGAATAACGCCCTGGGCATGGGCATCATCAAGGGCTGAGCAAACCTGATCGGTCATGAAGAATATCCGCTCTGTTTCCAGCGGGAACTGACCGCGGATCAGGTGTGCCAGGTCCTGCCCATCGATGAAATCCATGGCGATGTAATGCGTGCCATCTTCCGCGGTGCCAAAATCGATGATGTTGATGGCGTTGGGGTGTTTGATCCTGCTGGCGGCTCGTGCCTCGCGGTGAAAGCGCTTTGAGATGGTGCGATCCCCAGAGAGATGGGGATGGAGCACCTTGATGCACACCATTTTTCCCAGAGTGGTCTGTTCGGCCTTGTAGATGCTCCCCATGGCCCCTTCTCCCACTGCCGACAGGATGAGGAATTTGCCGGCAATGGTGCGGCCCACGAGACCCTTGGGTTCTTCTTCTCCTACCGCCGGCAGTCCCTCCCCACAATTGGGGCAGAAGCGGGTCTCTTCGGGGGCTTCGGAGAAACATTTGGGGCAAACTTTCACGACTCACCCTGGCTGTAGTAGACAGCACGGAATATGGTTCCCCTTATAAACCACGTGGGGCGATCTTTCAAGAACTAAGCTTGAGGAGGCCCATGTGCGTCGCGCACCCGCGCACAGCGCGACGTTGACACCGCCCGCCTTAGTTGATAGACAACTATCGTCTGACAGTGGGACGAACGCTTGGGGCGGAAGGCGACGCCTGCACCTACAAGCACAACGAGCGAGGGGAGCTATGAGAGATGTGTTCATCGTGGACGGTATGCGGACGGCATTGGGGAGCTTCCAGGGGAGTCTGTCAACGGTGCCTGCAGCTCGTCTCGGGGCTGCTGCGATTAAGGGAGTGATGGCGCGCAGCGGAGTTCCCGGCGAGGCCGTGGACGAACTCTGGATGGGCAACGTGCTCCTGGGCGGCCAGGGTCAGGCGCCGGCGAGGCAGGCGGCCATCTTCGGTGGCCTCCCCAACGGGGTTCCCTGTGTCACCCTGGCCAAGGTTTGTGGGTCCGGGTTGCGAACGGTAATGGCCGCGAGCTCGGCGATCAAGGCAGGAGATGCCGAGGTGGTGGTCGCGGGCGGCATGGAGAACATGACCCTGGCCCCCTTTGCCCTGCCCAAGGCTCGCGCTGGCTACCGTATGGGCAATGGCGAGATCATCGACTTGATGGTCAACGATGGTCTGTGGGACGTCTACAACAATTACCATATGGGCGTTGCGGCGGAACTTTGTGCCAGCGAGATGAATATCACCAGGGAGGCCCAGGACGAGTTTGCCATCGCCAGTTACAACAAAGCCGTGGCGGCCTCCCAGGCAGGTGAGTTCAAGCGGGAAATCGTGCCCGTCGAGGTTCCGGGGCGGCGCGGTGCGGTCACCATCGTCGATGCAGATGAGGAGCCGTTCAAGGCCAAACTGGACAAGATCCCTGGGCTCCGCCCGGCCTTCAAGAAGGACGGCACGGTGACCGCGGCCAACGCTTCCAGCATCAACGATGGAGCCGCTGCCGTAGTATTGGCCTCGGGTGAGAAGTGCAAGGAGCTGGGCCTGTCTCCGAAGTTTCGGGTTGTTGGCTATGCGGGTCACGCCCATGAACCGGAGTGGTTCACCACGGCCCCGGCATATGCCATCAAAAAGGTCTTCGAAAAGACCGGACTCACCGACAAGGACATCGACGTCTACGAGATCAACGAAGCCTTCGCAGTGGTATCTCTAGCGGTGAACCGCCTGTGCGAGCTGGACAATAGCAAGATCAACCTGCGTGGCGGTGCGATTGCGTTGGGTCATCCCATCGGTGCTTCTGGTG
Organism: uncultured Pseudomonadota bacterium; assembly: GCA_937884235.1. GTDB lineage: Bacteria > Myxococcota_A > UBA9042 > CAIXZC01 > CAIXZC01 > CALGBT01. The sequence goes on along the minus strand of CALGBT010000102.1, from coordinate 27,767 downwards.
CTCGTATCTTCGTCACACTGATGCACATCATGGAAGACAGGGGTCTGAAGCGCGGCCTCGCCAGCCTCTGCATTGGCGGTGGCGAAGCGGTCGCACTGATCATTGAGCGGGTCTAGGAGGGAGGAGGGACCATGAGCGAAACGTACGTAACATACAGCCGTGACGGAGTGGTTGGGACTATTACCATCGACCGCCCCCGGGCTCTGAATGCGCTGAATCCAGAGGTGCTGGTCCAACTGAGTCAGTGCCTGAAAGAGGCTGAGTTTGACCGGGAGTGTCTGGGAGTAATTCTCACCGGTGCTGGGGGCAAGGCTTTTGTGGCCGGAGCTGACATCGCTTCCATGTTAGACCTTCCTCCGGCGGAAGGACTTCGCTTTGCGGAGTTGGGTCTGTCCACGCTGCAGCAGATTGAAGACCTCTCCAAGCCAGTCATCGCCGCCATCAACGGCTTCGCCCTTGGGGGTGGCATGGAGTTGGCTCTGGCATGCGACATGATCTACGCCTCTCCCAAGTCGAAGTTGGGGCAGCCGGAAGTGAAGCTGGGCATCATTCCGGGCTTTGGCGGGACTCAGCGTCTGGCTCGGCTGGTTGGCAAGAACCGGGCTCGGGAGATCATCTTCACCGGGGACATGTACGATGCCCAAACCGCGGCTGCCTTCGGGTTGGTGCAGGCGGTGGTGCCTGAAGCTGAGTTGATGGATTACTGCAGAGGCATGATCAACAAGATCGGCCGTATGGGGCCGCTGGCAGTTGCCCAGGCGAAGCGGGCCATTAACAAGGGGACAGACCTGGCGTTGGACTCGGGCCTGGCCATTGAGAAGCTGGCTTTCATGTCCCTCTTTGGCACCAGTGACCAGCGCGAAGGAATGACTGCGTTCCTGGAAAAGCGGAACGCCGTATTCAAGGGAGAATAGTGATGACCGAATCCAGACTCAGGGTGCTTGTTGCCAAGCCCGGCCTCGACGGCCACGATCGGGGAGCCAAAGTTGTTGCCCGGGCGCTCAGGGATGCCGGCATGGAGGTCATCTACACGGGGCTCCACCAAACGCCGGAGATGGTGGCCAATGCGGCCATCCAGGAGGATGTCGACGTGGTGGGCCTTTCAATCATGTCCGGGGCCCACGGCCATCTGGTGCCAGAGATCGGTCGTCTGCTCAGGGAGAAAGGGGCCGGAGATATCCCCATCGTGCTGGGGGGGATCATTCCCCAGGATGATTTTGCAGCCATGAATGAGGCCGGCGTCAAGGCCATTCTCACGCCAGGTTCCTCCCTGGCCGATCTGGTCGAGCAGGTACGGGTTATTGGCGAGAAGAAACGGGCTGCGGAATAGCTGCCAGTGACTCTTCGCCCATTTGTTTCGGCGAGCCGTCGCACAGATCTGCCGGCCTGGTACAGCGAATGGCTGATCAGTCGAATTCGGGCCGGCAGTTGTCGCGTTCGCAATCCTTTTCGCCCCTCCCAGGAGTGGGTAGTCGACCTTTCCCCCGACGCTGTCCAAGCCATCTTCTTCTGGACCAGGAATCCAGAACCGCTGTTACCCTATCTGGCGGAGATCCATAGTCGAGGTCACCGCACCATATTCCAGTTCACCGTCACCGCGCTGCCAGCCGAGTTGGAGCCCGGCCTGCCCCCCCTTCAGCGGCGGCTCGATGCCTTCTGGCGCTTAGCCGACATGGTGGGCCCGGAGCGGGTCTGGTGGCGCTACGATCCGATTATCATTGGCCGGGCTTGGACTCCCCATTGGCATTGCCAGGCTTTTGCTTCCCTGGCGGAGCGATTGCAGGGGGCGACGCACCGAGTCACCCTCTCCCTCGTGGACTGGTACCGCAAGACCGAGCGCCGCCTGGTGCCGGCGGAGGCCAGATATGGTCCCTTCTCGAGAGTCGACGACAGTTCTCTGGAGGGACTTGCTCTGGCCACTGAACTGGCTGCGCTGGCTGCCGCCCACGGCATGCGGGCGGTGGCCTGCTGCGAGCCAGGCTGGGCCACCGCAGGGGTAGAGTCGGCTGCCTGCATCGATGGCCGCGCCGCGGCGGAGATCTTTGGCTTCGAGGCAGAATCCTTGACCGATCCCGGCCAGCGCCCCGCTTGCCGGTGCGCACCTAGTTATGACATTGGGGCCCCCCATACCTGCTTGGGCGGCTGCCTTTACTGCTACGCCACCTCCAGCCATCGCCGAGCGCAGGAGTCTTTTGCGCAGCATGATCCGAGATTAGCTGAATTGCTACCCTTGCGTACAACCGTCGAAAAAGACGCCTGATTAGCCGATCCAAGTTGCGTTTGATTGAGCGGTCTGCCTATAATGACGCCAACTGTGATGCACCGCGTAAGGTCAGGGGGGATCGTGCTCGACCGCGATGAGTTACTTGAACATGTAGAGTGGCTCCTCAATGAGGGGGAGGCGGAGCGCGCCTGGATGCTCTGCAAGAGGGGCTTGCGGCGCTATCCGAAGGACGCAGAGTTGTGGCTCTTCCTGGGGGATTCTCTCTTTGATTCCGACCGCTTGAATGAGGCGGATCGGGCTTTTCGGCGGGTCGCAGAGATTGAGCCGGAGTGGGCAATTCCCTTTGCCAAAAGGGCCGAGGTCCATCTGATGCTGGGCAATGTGCAGCGGGCCCGAGAGATGGTCGATGAAGCTTACAAGCGTGAGCGTGACCTCCCCCATGCGTCATACGTGCGTGCAGTCTGCTACGAATTGGAAGGCAATGACGAGGTGGCCAGCTTCTTCTTCCACCGCGCCCGTCGGTTGCAGCCGGACCAGTACTTTCCCCCGGTTGCTTGCACCGACGAGGAGTTCCAGGGTTGCTTTGATGCTGCCATGGAGCATTTGCTTGGAGTCGACGCCTTCGCCCGCGCGTTGAAAGATTCCAACTGGACGATATCTGACATGGTCGACCGAGAGCATCCCGACCTGAAGTCCGTCTCGCCAATGATGTTCTGTTTCCTCGTCCCCGAGCGGGACGATTCCGATGACCCACGGGTCCAGCAGGGCTATGTCTTTCGAAAGAATGTCTTGAGGGAGTGCCGGACTGCTGAGGACATCGACACGCAGATCTACGTCTCCGTCATGGACGAGTTGGAGCACCTCCTCGGCCCGGGCGAGGACTAGCCCGGTTCGTCACCATGCCGCATCTGCCAGCGACTCCCGAAGAACTGACCGCCCTAGGCTGGAATACCATAGACGTTCTGCTGGTTACCGGAGATGCTCATGTTGACCATCCTGCGTTTCCCGCGGCTCTCATCGGTCGGGTGCTTGAGTCTGCAGGGTATCGCGTTGCCGTTCTCGCACGCCCGGATGTGAGCAACCTTGATGCCGTGCGTCGCTTGGGGAGACCCAGGCTTTTTGCCGGCGTCACGGCCGGAGCTCTTGACTCCATGGTGGCTAATACCACCGCTTCGCGGCGCCGTCGTAGCGATGATCCCCATGCGCCGGATGGCAAGGCCGGCGGTCGCCCCGACCGTGCCCTGACGGTTTACTGTAATCTCTTGCGTCAGGCATTTGGCAAGGGGGTTTTCATCGTTGCCGGGGGTCTCGAGGCGAGCTTGCGTCGGTTCGCTCACTATGACTATTGGAGCGATTCGGTGCGCCGGCCGATCCTTATGGACTGTGGGGCGGACGTAGCCATCTACGGCATGGGGGAAGGCCCCGTGTTGGAGGTGGCCCGTCGTCTCGACGCCGCGGCATCAGACCACCGACCCGAGTCGACGGTGGTCTGGCGCGATCTGCTCCGTGAAGTTCCGGGCGTGGTTTGGAGGCAAGCGGCATCCCTTGCACCTCCGTCCGATGGCATCGGCTTGCCCGATGCGGAGGTTGTGGCCAGCGACCCTCGCCAACACATTCGCGCCCATCGTCTCCTGGAAACGGGGATTGGGAAGCGATTCTGGCAGGTATCTGGAAGTATGCGGGTGGTGGCCAATCCTCTGGCCCACCTTGACGTTGAGGCCCTTGAGGCGCTCTACCGGCTTCCCTTCACCCGGAACGCACATCCGATGTATGGGGATACCCACATTCCCGCGCTGGAGCAGGTGCGCTTTTCGGTAACTGCCCATCGTGGGTGTGCCGGAGGGTGTGCATTCTGTGCCCTTACCGCGCACCAGGGCAAAAGCATCACCAGTCGTGGTGCGGACTCCGTGTTGGAAGAGGTGTGCAAGATTGCCGAGCACCCGGAGTTCCGGGGGACCATTAACGACATTGGTGGACCGACGGCCAACATGTGGGGAGGTAGTTGCACTCGATCGGGCGGTTGTCGACGCGTTTCGTGCCTGTGGCCTGAGCGCTGCCCTGACTTTGCCGACGATCAGGACGGCTATCTGGCCTTGCTGACTGCGGCCTCGGCGATTCCGGGGGTCCGCCACCTCTTTGTGACGACCGGGGTCCGCATGGACCTGCTGGCGGGTAATGGCGCGCTCCTGCGGGCTCTTGCCCAGCGTCACACCAGCGGGCACCTCAAAGTCGCCCCGGAGCACGTTGTGCCCGCGGTGCTCAGCCATATGAGGAAGCCTGCCGGGGATGACTTCGAGCGGGTGGTCTCGACCCACCGCAACTTTTCGCAGCAGGCTGGCAAGCGCCAGTTCATTGTGCCCTACCTGATGGCCGCCCACCCAGGCTGCACACTAGACGACATGGTACAGTTGGCGCGTCTGCTGCGGAGCCGGAATATCCAGGCGGAGCAGTGCCAGATCTTCACGCCTACGCCAGGCACGGCCGCGACGGTCATGTATGCCACGGGTCTTGACCCGGCCACCGGAGACGAGGTTTTTGTGGAGCGTAACGATGCCATGAAGGAGCTCCACAAGACGCTGATCCTCTGGCACCGTCGCGACCTCCACCCGAAGCTGCGAGTCGCGCTGCGGCGTGCGGGGAGGAAGGACCTGGTTGAGGAGCTCTTTCGCAGCTAATGGACCGGTAGCGCTATGCGAAGTCCTTCCCCAGGATAACCGCGACAATCACTGCCAAAATGGCCAGTGGGGCGGTGTAGCGGAGGCAGAACCGGAAGATCTGATAAAGCACGGTCGGCGAGCCGTTGGGCCTTTGCATGCCGATCTCCGCAGCGCAGATCTTCTTGTCCAGGAACCAGCCGACAAATACCGTGGTAAAGAGACCGCCGATGGGCAACATCCAGTTCGCTGCCAGGTGGTCCAGCGTACTGAGTACTCCCTCTTTGCCCTCACCAAAGAAGGTGAAGTCAGAGAGAAAGGAGAGGCTGCCCAATGAGAGAGCGCAGCAGATCGAGATGGTGAAGACGGCTCCGCCGGCCACCAGAGTTGCTTTGGCTCGGGCCAACTTCAGCTTGTCCACGAGCAGCGCGACTAGGACCTCCAGCAGAGAAATCGTTGACGAAAGCGCGGCAAAAGCTACCAGAACGTAGAAGATGGGAGCGACAACAGCCCCAAAGGGGATCTTGGTGTAGAGCAGACGGGGAACAGTGATGAACAACATGCCGATGGTAGAACCGGAGACAGTTGCGCCCCCCGCGGTGCTGGAGAATATGATGGTGAACATGATGATACATGCGCACAGCGCGATGGCAGTGTCGAGCAGGACGACCATGGCCGCACTCTTGGCGATGGACTCATGGCGCGGCATGTACGAGCCATAGGTCAACATTGCCCCCATTCCCAGAGAGAGGGTGAAGAAGGCATGCCCGACTGCCTCCAGGACGCCGCTGGCAGGGAAGGTGGCGAAGTTCGGGGTGAAAAGAAACTCGAATGTCTGGCCCACCCCGGGTAGGAAGAGAACCATCACCACGAGATAGACAACGATCAGCAACAATATGGGCATGAGGATCCTGGTGGCCAGTTCGATGCCCTTGTTGATGCCCTTCATGACAATGAGCATGGTGGCCATGAGGAAGAGGGAGGAGAGGAGCAGTTGGAGGGGGCCATTGGCCAGAAACTCTTTAAATGACCCCGCTGCGGGCTCCTCGTACTGAGTGAAACTCCACTGGATGCAAGAGACGAAGGAAGAGAGCGTCCACCCCGCGATGACCGCATAGTAACCTAGGATCACTAGCCCGGTGGTGACCCCCAGCCAGCCAACCAGACTCCACCACTTTCCGCCCAGCCTATCGAAGGCCGGGACCGCACTCTCCTGGGTGTGTCGGCCGATGAGGATCTCGGCCATCATGATTGGCCACCCAATCAACAGCACGGCAACCAGATAGACCAGAACGAACGCGCCGCCGTTGTTGTGCCACGTGATGTAGGGGAACTTCCAGAGGTTCCCCAGGCCTACGGCGCTGCCTGTGGCGGCAAGGACAAACCCGATGCGCGAGCCCCAGTTTGCTCGCGTTTTTGAGGCGGGAAGTGACATGGCTAAGCTCCGTGCGGAATCAACGTTGCGAGAATTGTAAGGGGATGGTCCGCCGGAAGGCAACATAATTGTCGGACACGATGCCGGTGGCTGAATGACATGGTTTGGCCTTGGGCGAGCTTTCTGGTATTCTAGCGCCGCTTGTTGACGGAAGACGAGGTTGGTAACCATGAAAACATTCTGGGCAACGCTATTGCTAGCTATCCTGTTTGCCTGCTCAAGTACCAATGGAGCAGGTGAAGACACTGTTGTTGGCGGCGATGTGCAAATCACGCCGGCCGATATTCCGGCGCGCAAGATCGATGGGCGCAGTCAACCGGATGACATCCAGTCGACGAAGCCGGATATAGGCCTGCCACCGGGATACCTGGAATTCTGCCTGAGTGAAGGTGATTGTGCCGAGTGGGGGCTTGAGTGTATTGCGGAGAGCGCCGCTGACCAGGACGCTTTCTGCTCACAATCCTGTGAATCCGATGATGCTTGCCCGGAGATGTTGCTGTGCAAGAAGAAGGGGGAAAGCAAGGCGTGCCGGCCCGCCTCCTTCTGCGACCTTTGCCAGGATGATGAGCAGTGTGGTCCGACCGGGCGCTGCGTCGAGGATGAGACGGGAACTACTTTCTGCACCTATCCGTGTGGCAAGGATGACCCTGATGGTTGTGGTGCCGGCAACTTCTGCAACAAGGTCGGCCTCGGGCTAGAGGACTACTTCTGCTATCCGATGTTTGGGACCTGCAAGGGAGATGGCAGTCACTGTACGCCCTGCCAGGATTCTGACGACTGCCTCAAGGGGCACGAGTGCCACGAGAACCCTACTACTTTCGAGCGCTATTGTGCAAAGGTCTGCCAGACGAAGATGGACTGCCCCAAGGGTTTTGGCTGCCACGATTTGCCGGGGGAGGATTTCCCCCTCTGCACTCTTGAGATCGAAGGAGTTCCCATTGAAACCTGCTACAAGGGCAACAAGGACTTCTGCGAGCCATGCAACCTGGATTATGAGTGTCAGTCTGGGGTCTGCTACAATTACCCCGTGGCCGGTAAGTACTTCTGCTCTTTCGCCTGTGATTACGATGAGTATCCACAGGAAGGTTGCCCCACCGGTCTCTTCTGCGTCCCCAACCACGGCGAGAGCGGTGGCAAGACGTGTGCCCCTTCCCTGGCCTTTGGGTGTCAGGGTTTTCTGAACTGTGTTGCCGTTGACTGTCCCATGGGCGAGAAATGTATTGGCGGTTTCTGCCAACCCAAGTAGATGTCCATTGCACTACCCGAAGGTACTCCAATGAAACGTATCCTGCCCCTGCTGCTTCTTCTGGTGCTGCTGGCACCCGAGGCTGCGGCTACCTCTGTGCGCCCCTTTTCTCTGCACCAACTCTTTCGAGAAGCTGACCTGATTGTTCTTGGCAAGGTTACTGGGGAGGTGTCCTTCTGGAATGGTGCGCACGATACCATCTACACCGACTACACGGTGGCAGTGGAGAGCACCCGGAAGGGGCTATCCGTTGACACAGTGGTAGTGCGACTCATGGGTGGAACCGTCGGCCCAACGACTCTTTCTGTCGCGGGCAATGCCATCTTTGCCGTTGGCGAACGGGTGCTGCTGGTGTTGCGCAACCAGGGCGATTTCCACACCCTGGTGGGGATGTCCCAGGGGAAATGGAGCGTGTGGCGGAGCGACGGCATCGACGTGGTCCGGCGCGGTCCGCCATCGACTCTATCCGGGACCATTTCGCAACCCTCGGGGAAACCGTTGAGTGAACTGTTGGAGCAACTCCAGCCGCCCCCCAATACCACCCGAGAGGGCGAGGTGGTGCCATGAGGCGCGTCATCTTCCTTGCAGTCCTTCTGCTTGTTGCCCTGCCGGGCACTGGTGCCGTGGCCTATGATGTGCTTAGTCACAAATGGAGCGGCGGCACCGTCAAGTGGTATCTCCATCCGTCGGGCAGTGACGATGTCACTTCTTCCCAACTGGAGGGGGCCCTCAAGGCTGCGTTTGCCGAGTATCAGAAGTTGGCCTGCTTCACCAAGACCTTCTCGTATGGCGGCAACAAGAGCTCCAACCCCAAGGACGGAATCTACATCCAGTTCAAGGAGAACTCCTGGGACCCCGCCGTGGGAGACGCGGCGGCGTATGCACAGACTTGGACCACCTGGGGGGGGGACGCGGACTACAGCGTCATTGTCTTCAACGGCAAAGACCTCTCTTGGACGACAACTGAAGCCGGGGACTTCTTCTCCCTCAAAACCGACATCCAAGGAGTGGCCACCCATGAGCTGGGTCATTGCCTGGGACTGGCCCACTCGCGGTTGCGGGAGGCCACCATGTTCTTCTCTGGCGGCTCTGAGGAACTGCGCTCCCTGGATCAGGATGACAAGAATGGAATCTGCTACATCTATGGCAACTTCAGCCAGGGGCAACCCTGTGATGCCTGCACGGGGGACGGCAATTGCGCCAACGGGTACTGCCTGAGCTACGATGAGGGCGGCTACTGCGGCAAGAACTGCACCGCCGACGCGAACTGCGCCGAGAACTACTACTGCTACGACGTGTCCGGTGGCAACGACCAATGTGTGGCCACTAACGGCCACTGTGGTCAGGTTGGCGCCAACATCCCGGTGGGGTACTTCTGCTATGGTCATGAAACCTGTGCGGAGGGGATGTGCATCGCCCTCCCGGACGATGCCTACTGTACGAAGGATTGCACGGCAGATTCTCAGTGCCCTGGTTGGATGAAGTGCATCGCCGACCTGTGCCTAATTGGCGGCAGTACGCCCCTAGGCGGCAGTTGTCAGACCCACACCGATTGTGCCAGCGGAATGTGCCTTGGCATCTCCAATAGTGAGGCCGTTTGCACCCTTGCCTGTGTTGAAAAGGGTGATTGTCCAACCGGGTTTGCCTGCTCGCTGGGCTATTGCCTCCAGGGTGGCACCAAGCCTTATGGCGCCGACTGTCAGTACGACATGGAGTGCAAGTCAGTCATGTGCATGGCCCTTGGGGGGGGCGAGAAGATCTGTTCGCAGACCTGCGGCAGTGTTGCCGATTGCCCATCGAAAGACCCCTGCACATACGGCATCTGTGTACCTCCAGGGCCGTCGCTGTTTGGCACCAAATGCGCTCACCACACCGATTGCCAGAGCGGCTTCTGCGCCGGTATGAGCGCCAAATTCTGTAGCCTCTTCTGCGATGATGTAGGGGATTGTCCGGAGAAGGCCGCGTGTGGCAGCGGGTCATACTGTGTGCCGCAACAGGATCCGAGCGATCTCTGCTATGACGATAATGATTGCCCAGGGAGCCAGATCTGCGATCAGACTGGCCCCGGGTTGGCTGGCTCCTGTCTGCCCACGTGCAATCCCTATGCGGACGTGGGCTGTGACGATTGGTATGACTGTGCCTGGCATTATGTAAGTTGGAAAGCGGCTATTCTCGGGCTCTGCCAGGATACTAATGGTGGCGGTGACGAGGGGGATGTGTGCGAATCGAACGACGATCCGTGCCGACCCAATCTCTTCTGCGCCAACGTCGGAGGTACCGGCAAACGCTGCTACCGAGACTGCGATGCCACGAAGAATTTCGGCTGTGCGAGTTACGAGGCCTGCCTGAGTCTCGGCATTAACTCTGACCCTCATCACGGGGTGTGTGTCTGTGATGACCCCTCGTGTGTGGACCAGCCGGTTCAGGAAGACGTCACCGCTCCCACATCGGACGTGGTTCTATGGCAGGATCTTTCAAGTGGCCCCGATGCTTCCGCCCCGGTAGATGAGGAGAAGCCGGCTCCTGTAGTTGAAGAGAAGTCTGGCGGTAGTTCAGGGTGTAGCGTTGCCACTGCCCCGGTGGCTCTTCCCGGTCTGCTCTTGTTGGCGCTGCTGGTTGCGCTGCTCTGGTTGCGGGTGAAGTCTTCGATTAGATAGGCAGGAGGCCGCTTAGAGAGGCGGGGTTGATGCAGATGCCGGCCGCTCCGCCAATAGCGCCGAGGACATCGCCAAGGATAGGGATGCCTGCGGGGTCGACGCAGACGGAATCTCCGAGGCAGCCGGTGGACGGGCAGCCGCCCATGAAGACGCACAGCAGCAAGTCAGTGAGTGGTACAGGTTGGTCACAGGTGCAGATACCACCGACGGAGCCCTCTGGCATTCCGGGGAAGCCCCCCATGCCGCCCATGAGCATATCCATCAGGCCCTTGCATTCAGAGCCGGACGAAGAGTCGCACATGGATTCGACGTTGTCACAGAAGCCGCCGGTATCGTAGCAGCAGCCAGAGGCTGCGTCGCAGGCCAGCACCTTGTCACCCATGGCCGAGACGCAGTCGCCATCGTTGTTGCAGGACCCGCAACCCGGGCCGACGCCGCCGTTGTCGCAGGCGTAAAGACTCAGGTCACAGGTGCCGTTGCCGCAGTCGGCATCGGCAGCGCATTGGACGCAGGCCCAGATGCCGTTGATCTCGGCGCATGCCGGGTAGGGAGAGACGCACAGTGAGCACTCCTCGGGGAGGTCGCCCTGGAAGACGCAGACGTTGACCTTGCACTTGTAGCCTTCGCCCTTGGCGGTGCAGTGTGAGTCGTTCTTGCACTCGACACAGGACCCATCTTCAAGCTGGAAGGGCGTCGGGGCCTGGCAGGCGGCGTCCATGCAGGACTGCGAAAGTTCCTCGCAGTACTCGCCGTCAGCGCAGTCAGCGTCGGCGAGACACTCGACACATTCGCCCTTGTTGTTGAGGAATGGAGTGGGGGCCTGGCAGGGATTCGTACAGTCATCGCCGATGCAGCAGGCGGCATTGCCGGAGATACAGAGGCTCACCTCAATGGCGTTGACTGTCTGGCAGGTGGAGTTGGCCGGGCAACCGTCCCCGCATGCCGGAGCGCAGTACTTGCCCTCGGTGTAGCAGCGGAGGCCGTCGGCACAATCCCAGTCCTTCTGGCAGGCGCCACACTCGGCCTGACCGGCCTGGCAAGCTCCGGATTCCTGGTTGCAGACCTGGCCATCGGGGCAGCCGGCGGTGTGGCAACCAGCGTCGCAATTGTAGGCCATAGGGATGCACTGGCTGGACTCGTTGGTCAGTTCTTCGCAGTACCAACCAGAGGCGCAGTCATCGTTGCTTTCGCATGCGCCAAAGCAGAAGGCGCCGCCACCAAGCGGTGTGCATTTCAGCCCGTCGCAATCGCCATCAGAGCTGCAAGCTGTGCAGCCGTCAACGGTGCCTGGAACCTCGCCCACGTCCTTGGTGACGTCGAGGGTGGTCACGTCAGGGTCGAGGGCGTCGCCCCCTGTCACGTCTCCCCCAGTCGGGACGCACTGGTAAAATTCGTTGCAAGTGTAGCCGGTGTCACACGGGGACTTGGTGCTGCATGCCACCGGGGTACAGAACTTCAGTTCTGGTTGACTCGCGTCCACACCGGGCAGGCAGGTCTCCTCCTCCCCGGGGCAGTCTTCGTAAGTCTTGCACTCCAGTTGGGCACACTTCCCTTCGACGCATGTGTAGGCCTGGTCGCAGTCCACCGGGGTATCGCATTTCTGGGTAGCGTCAGAACTGGAGCATGCTCCCAGAAGACCACTGACGAAGAGGAACGCCAACAACCGAAAAGTTTTCATGATGAAGCCTCCGATCCTGCTGCTAAGGAGTATTAGTGTAGGACGTTAGTCCTGGGACATTGTACCGACGAGGCAAACAGGATCAAGGGATTTCTGGAGAGGCCTACTCGGAAATGACGCGTGGCGGCAGACTACTTGATGAGCAGCTTGTCGAGGTTGGCGAGCATGGTCTTGATGGCGTCCACCTGCTTGTTCAACTCAGTGGGGATCTGGTTCAGCTTCTCCATGCCCGTGTTGAGCTTGTTGATGAGCTTCTTGTAGTCATTTGCTTTCAAGGGGTTGCTACCAATCTGCTTGGTCAGATCAGCGACTCCCGTGGCGGCTTTGGCGGTGAGGTCAGTGGAGCGCTTGATCAGCTGGGCGTCCTGTTCGGGAACAGGCTTCATGCTGGCGACGATCTGGTTGAGTTGCTCGACCTCCGGGGGCTGCAGCTTCCCCTGGATATCTGCGGCCTTGGCCGGGTCTGCCAGGAATGCCTCGACTGCCTTTTTGCGTTCTTCAATTTCGAGGAGGTACTTGTTGGAGAGTTCAACCGCAGCAGTTCTGGCTGCGTCGTCTTTGGCCTCGTTGATCTCTTTGCGGATTTCTGCCCATGGTTTCGTCAGGACCGGGAATTCTCCGTCGGCGTATCCCTTGATGATATTCTGCACGGTTTCGGTGGCGGTGCGGACGTTCTCAGTTGCCCCTTCGTACTCGTCGACAACCTTGTCGATGTCACCGAGGAGCTGGTTGATTGGCTTGGTGTCAAACTTGTTCTTCTTCTTCCCCAATCCGAATTGGGCCGATGCAGTCAACGGCACGAGTGCCAACGAAAGGGCTGCCATGAGCGTGATAAGTTTCTTCATAAGATTTCCTCCGGTTAAGGTGTTGAACGGTAACGTTGGCTCCATCATGGAAGCTGGCGAAGTTACTGTCAAGGGCTTGCGCGTCGCACACGGTTGCAGGCTCTCTAGGCCTATGCTAGACTGCTCTGGACCTTGGACGGGAGTGCCTGGATAATGGATAAACGGCTATATCAGAGGATTCTGGCGATGGCTCCGCTCTTTCGGACCTTGAGTCCAGATGAGCTTTCCCAGATCGTCGAGATCTCGAAGGTGCTGCGAGTACGCGAGGGTGTCACCGTGGTGGAGGAAGGCGATGTCGCCAGTGCCATGTACGTACTTGTCGAGGGGACTGCCGAGGTGAACAAGGAGCTGCCCGGTGGCGACATTACCAGGCTGGCGACATTGAAGGCCCCGACGGTCTTTGGCGAGATGGCACTTATCGATAGCCATCCCCGCAGTGCGACGGTGGCGACCACTTCAGATGCGGTGCTTTTCCAGATCAACCTTGAGTCTTTCAATGAGCTGCGCCGCGCATATGCGCCTGCTGCTTTCAAGGTTTTGCGGGCAGTTGCGCCGCTCATGTGCGAGCGGCTGCGTACGATTGATGAGCGGGTCGGCGAGTTTTTCAAGAATCCGGAACAGGATCTTTCCTCCATCGAGAGGCGTTTTTTGGGGTCGGCCATGGGCGGCGGGCAATCCGGGCCGAGTGGAGGTGTCCAATGAACTCCCACCGTCCCTACGACGCGCTAGCGTACATGAGGCAGGTTTCCGTTTTTGAGGACTTCAGTGATGGTGAACTTGAGATGCTTTCTGTGGCGCTCCGAGTGCGCCACCTGAGTCCGGGCGAGGTCCTCTGCCGTGAAGGTGAGGCCGCCCCCTCCTTCTTCATCGTTGTCTCTGGAGTAATAAACGTCATTAAAGAGGTCTCCCCGCGTGTGCGGCAGCGGCTTGCCAGCATCGGTAAGAATCGCATGCTAGGCCAGGTTCCGCTCATCGACGGCGGCCGTCGACCCAATACGTTGGAGGCTTCATCCCCAGTGGTGCTGCTTGAGTGCGGTCGTGCTGAATTTGAGGGCCTCTTTCTTGCCAATAACACTTTCGCTTACAAAATCCTCGATTTCGTGGTTACAGACCTGAGTCGGCGACAGCGCCAGGCCAATCGGTTGCTGGAAGAGCTGCTCTCCAACCCGGGGCGCACCTTGTCCATGGTTTACGATGCCTTCATTGAGGTCGGCAAGGCGGCCCACGAGACTGGCGAATTTAAGACCGTCAAGCTGTAGGCAGGCAACACATTTTCTTCCATTTCCTTCCAGTTGCCGCACAATGTCTCTATAATACGTGGCGTGCAGGCCGCGGGCGTGCACACCAACGCGCGCACAGAGGGAGCAAAATGATCCGAGTTGACCGTTTCGCGACGCTGGCTGTTCTCACCGCTATCCTCTCTCTCTCAGGAGTCCTGCCGGGTTGCTCTTCTGGAGGAACTACGGGCGTCAAGACCAAGCCGGGCATTATTGGCGGCGATCAAGAGTCGGGTACCGATTATCAAGCTTTGCCAGATGAGGTCATCAGCTATACCGATCTGGGCGACTTTACACCCTTCCCCACCGATCAGACGGGGTCGCCCGATAGCTCCGACCCCTGTCAGTTTAAACCATCCCCATTCGGTTGCCCCTGCGACGAGAACAAGGAGTGCATTGGAGGCTTTTGTGTCGACGGCCCACAGGGGTTCGTCTGCACCGAGGAGTGTTTCGAGGAATGCCCGGAGAACTGGCACTGCAAGGGGATCACTGGCTTTGGCGCGGACCTTGTATTCCTCTGTGTGCCGGAATCCAAGAAGCTCTGCTATCCCTGCGAGAAGGACTCCCAATGCGGCGGTGGCTTCTGCGTCCAGATGGAAGGAACCGGTTATTGTACCTTCGGCTGTGACAACCTGACTCCGTGCCCCGGGACTTTCAGTTGCGTGGACGTAGATCGCTCCGGTGAGGCGACAGCAGTTTGTCTGCCCGATAGTGGTTCTTGTGAATGTACCGCCCAGACTGGTGGCCAGATGCGGCCCTGCAGTATCGAAAATGCCTTTGGCTCCTGCCAGGGGTTCGAGCTATGCGACCCGCAAAGCGGCTGGGTGGATTGTTCCGCCGGTGAACCCGACGAAGAGGTCTGCGACGGGCAGGACAATGACTGTGACGGTCTCTTTGATGAGGATCTTCCGGAGGCCCAGGCCTGTGAGAATGAGATTCCAGGTGTCGGCTCTTGCGTCGGCAGCAGCATCTGCCTGGGGCCGGAGGGCTGGATTTGCACAGCCCCGGAGCCATCGTTGGAGAAATGTGATTTCCAGGACAACGATTGCGATGGACAGGTTGACGAGGACTTCAAGGTTGACGGCAAGTACGGATCGCAGAATCACTGTGGTACCTGCAACCAGGATTGCACCGGGGCCATCGACCACGCCACCGCAAAGTGCGACGCGACCCTGCAGACTCCCCTCTGCGTAGTCGAAGAGTGCCTCGACGGATACTATGCCCTCAACCAGTACCAGTGTCTCCCCGTTGGCCAGAAGCTTTGCAAGCCGTGTGTTGCAGAGTTGCAATGCGAAGGCGGGGCCTGCCTCTCCTTCTCCGGTGGCGAATTCTGCACCGAGGACTGCTCCGAATCCGCGTGCCCGGACTACTTCGAATGCACGGCCCTTGACGGGATTCCCGGCAAGTGGTGCGTGCCCGTGAGCGGTACCTGTGATTGCAGCAAAGAGAATGCTGGTGCCACCCGTCCATGCAGTGTCGAATCTGACCTGGGACTCTGCTTTGGCCTCGAGACCTGCGACCCTGAAATTGGCTGGGTTGATTGCTCGGCCTCGGCGGCCGGCGTAGAGGTGTGTGATGGACTGGACAACGACTGCAATGGGGTGCCCGATGATGGCCTTCCCATAGCCAAGCCTTGCGAGGTAACGGAGCCTGATGTGGGCACGTGCGTGGGTGTCGAGACCTGTCTGGGTATGCAGGGCTGGGTTTGCAGCGCGGCCAAGCCGGAGCCGGAACTCTGCGACTACCAGGACAACGACTGCGACGAGTCTGTTGACGAAGACTTTATCATCAACGGCAAGTACGGAACCCTGAACCACTGCGGCAGTTGCGACAAGAATTGCCAGGGGTCGCTGCCCAACGCCACGGCTTTCTGCGATGCTTCCCTGCAAAGTCCCAAATGCAAGGTCCAGAAGTGCGACGAAGGGTTCTTCAAGCTAAACGATGTTCAGTGTATCCTGCCCCCCGATGTTCAGTGCAAGGAGTGCAACAATAATGCCGATTGCTATTTCGATGTCTGCGTCGGCTTAGATCAGGGCAAATTCTGCCTCTCCCACTGCGAGGCGGGGGCCTGTGCCGATGGCTACCATTGCGAGGAGAAGGGCGGCGCCGGCAACGTCTGCGTGCCGGATACCAACTCTTGCGACTGCAATGCCGACAACGTCGGGGCCAAACGGAGTTGCTCCAAGACCAACAATTTCGGCCTCTGTTTTGGTTTCGAAACTTGTGACCTCCAGCTGGGCTGGACTGAGTGCGACGCCCTCAATCCGGCCTTGGAAGAGTGCGACGGGCTGGACAATGACTGCAACGGACTCATCGATGATGGTCTGCCCGGTTCGCAGCCTTGCGCAGTCGACAACGAGTGGGGAAGCTGCCCCGGAGTCGAGGTTTGTCAGGGTACCAAGGGCTGGGTCTGCCAGGCTTCCGTGCCAGCGCAGGAAGCCTGCGACTATCAAGACAACGATTGCGATGGCTCCATCGATGAGGACTTCCGCAACGACGACGAGAAGTACTACCTGGATGTCCACTGTGGCACCTGTAACAATGAGTGCCTCGAAGCGATTCCCAATGCCAGCGGCACCTGTGATTCGACCTACCTGGTGCCCAAGTGTGTGGTGGATGAGTGCAGCGACGGGTTCTTCCAGGTTTCGCCATTCCAGTGCGTCGTGCCCCCCGATACCTCTTGCCAGGCCTGCGAACAAGATGCTGACTGCATCGGCTCGCTTTGTGTCCTCATTGATGGCAAGCAGCGTTGCGCCAGCCCCTGTGTCGGCAATGGCGATTGCGAGGGCGAGACGGAGTGCGCCCCCTACGCAGGGCAGGGTACTCTCTGCCTGCCCCCCTCTGGAAGCTGCGAGTGCAACTCATTTACCGATGGCGGCAAGCGGAGCTGCTCAACCAGCAACGACATCGGCACTTGCTATGGCTTCCAGACCTGCGACAAGGTGATTGGGTGGTCGGATTGTGGAGCACTGCCCCCCTCTCTCGAGGTCTGCGACGGCGTTGACAACGATTGCAACGGCCTCATCGACGATGACCTGCCTCAAACCAAGCCTTGCACGTCATCAAATGAGTTTGGTGAGTGCAGCGGACAGGCAGTTTGCATAGGTAATGCCGGCTGGGTCTGCCAGGCAACAGTCCCCGCACCGGAAATCTGCGACTACGTGGATAATGACTGTGATGGCAGTGTTGACGAAGACTTCCTGAATGTGGATGGCAAGTACAATCAGTTCACCCACTGTGGCTCCTGCACCATCTCTTGCGAAGGAGGCTTCCCACATGCGGTGGCGGCATGCAGCGTCGAGAAGGAGACGCCCCAATGTGTAGTGGAAAGCTGTGAAGAGGGCTATTTCAAACTCAACAAGTTCCAGTGCATCCCCAACGTGGCGAGCCTGTGCGAACCCTGCTCCACTGATGACAACTGTGTGCTTGAGGGGGCCAAGTGCATTGCCCTGGCCGACGGCAACTACTGCTCCAAGCACTGTGATTCCAACGGTGACTGCCCGTCAGGCTACGAGTGCAGTCCGCTTGATGGTGATAAGCAGTGCTTCCCCGTGACCAACTCCTGCACTTGTGACGGGTCTAATCCTGACCTCTCCAAGAGTTGTTCTGCCACGTGGCCGCCAGAACCGGCCCAGGGGGAGCCATTTACTACCTGCTACGGTACGCAATTCTGTGGTGCCCAAGGTTGGTCAGACTGCGCCCTGCCCGAGGAGGCATGTGATACTATCGACAATGACTGCAACGGCATCGTCGATGACGGGTTCATTGTGGGCGGCAAGTACATAACCGACCAGCATTGCGGTCAGTGCGGCAATAACTGTACGTTCTTGCAGTACGACAACGCCGGCGGGGTCTGCGACAGTGATGCCGCTAGTCCCGACTGCATGATGACCTGCAACAACGGCTATCATGACATCAACAGTAATCCGTCGGATGGTTGTGAATGCAAGTATGTGTCAGCTACGGATGTGCCCGATGTCGATTGCCCTGACTTCCCGGTATGCAATCAGGTCGTGAAGGACCAGAATTGTGATGGCGTGGATGGTGAATTGAACAATGCCATCTTTGTTGCCAAGAATGGCTCCGACGGCGATGCGGGAACCCTTGCCAAGCCGATGCTGAGTATCCAGGCAGCCATCGACAAGGCCAAGGCCTCCAACAAGCGGGATGTCTATGTTGCCACCGGCGTGTACTCCGGTTCCATCGTCCTCAGCGAGGGAATCGGTGTCTATGGTGGGTACTCTTCGGACTTCCTGAAGCGCAACGTGGTCCTTTACGAAACCGTTGTCATGGGAGGCAGTTTCTCCCAGCAGAAGCCGGGTGCGGTGAACGCCAGCGGCATCAACGGCAATGCTGGCACCACTGTTTTCGATGGGTTCACGGTCTTTGGCAAGAGCAACAATACTGCCGGCGGAAGCAGCTACGCCATCCATGCCAGGAACTGCACCAATGCGCTGCGGCTCAGCAACAATCACGTGGTTTCAGGCAATGGCGGCAACGGTTCGTCCGGGAATGCCGGTGGTGACGGTCTGGACGGCAAAGATGGCGGTGGCGGGGCCAACGCGTACTACTACAGTTCGTACAACTGTGGCGGCGGCAAAGTGAAGGACGGTGGTACTGGTGGCAATATGTCTTGTAATGGCGTAGCCGTCTCGGGGGGCAAGGGCGGCGACAGCAATTGCCCGACCTACAACACCAGCCCCGGGGCCAACGAAAATGGTGCCAAGGGTAGTGGCAGTGGGGCTGGCTCTGCCGGTGCGGCTGGATGGGATGGACGCTTCTCCTCTTCCTGCGGAACCTGCAACGTGCCGACCTCCAACCATGCCATGGAAGGGGCTGACGGCGGTAAGGGTACCAGTGGTGCCAATGGCACTGCCGGAGCCGGTTGTGTGCAACCGTCTGGCCACGTGGTGAACGGGATCTGGGAGGCCTATTCCGGCAGCAATGCAGGAAACGGCGCACCGGGCGGTGGCGGTGGTGGTGGCGGCGGCGGAGGTGGTGCCGATGTTCTATACTACTATCTCGGCTGTAACGACCATATCGGCGGCACTGGTGGTGGTGGTGGCTCCGGGGCTTGCCCCGGCACTGGTGCCACGGGCGCCACTGGCGGAGGCGGCTCCTTTGGTATCTTCCTGGCCTATACTTCAGGCCCCGCCTCAGTTCCACAATTGACGGATAACTTCCTGGAGGGTGGAGTCGGTGGCTCGGGCGGCTTTGGTGGTTCCGGGGGCATTGGCGGCGTTGGCGGTGGGGGCGCAGAAGGCGGTAATCCTGGCACCGGGAGTTCATGGTGCGCCAATGGTGGCGGTACTGGTGGCGAAGGTGGTCATGGCGGTCATGGCGGCGGCGGTGGCGGTGGCTGCGGCGGGGTCTCTTACCTGATCTATGCTACCGGTCAGGGAGGCGTGAATCTCGCCGCCTACAAGAATGATAATGACTTTGCACTGGGCGCATCAGGCTTTGGCGGTGCCGGCGGACCCTCCGTTGGTAACGCCGGCAAGAATGGCCAGGCGGGCACTTCCGCATCAACCAATTTCTAGTCCACGTCGGCGCATTTCAGCGTAATACAAAAAAAGTTTTGCATTCATCGCTGGTCTGGGATATTCCTTGTAGTTGGACAAGCAGTTGATAGACATTCCACAATCGGCATTACAGGAAACACCACCAGGGGATTTGTGTGCTAACGACCTGATGGTTCGCCAGGCGAATCCACCGGGTCTGTGGTCTGGCCATCGGCATTGGTGGAGATGGGCGCCTTTCGTGTGCGATCTGAATCCAGATCGCAGGAGTTGCTCATTCACGTAGAGACTCCCAGGCGGGGAAGCAAGTAGGCCTGCAGGAAGATCCAGACAACCAGGAAGAGCAGTAGCAGCCAGTTCTCGTTCATACGCGTCACCCGATTCGGGCGCCTCCAATAATTGATAGAGCCAGAAGCAGCAACAAAGTTACAGAAAAAACACTCTGTAGGCGAGTCATCGCGCTCCTTCCTCCCGATATAGATAGTAGGTGGTCCTGGAAATAGAAGGGGTCGGCTGGGAGGTCGCTGGTGACATCGACGGCATTGAAACTGGCTGCAGGCGAGAAGGCGATGGTGGCTCGGGTGCCGGCTCCGGGGGCTGCTGTGACGGTGCGCAATCGCCGAGCCGTAGTCGTGGAAGTGGACCCCTTCGAGTTCTCCGGCGCCCCCGCCCGCAGGCTCGTGCGGGTCGTCTACGGCGATGGTCAGGCTCCCGTCAGCGAGTCCATCCTCTGGGGCCTCGAAGGCGAACTCACGCTTCCCCCTGAGGGACTGCGCCTGACCGCTGGCGCAGCCGACCTACGACTCATGCGAGCACTCTTACAGGCTCGTAAATGGGCGACGGGAATCCCTTTTCCCGGTATGGAGCAGGCTGGAGTAAGCCTGGATTGCACCCCGGTGGCCCCACTCTATGTTGGCATCCGTCCGTTGCCTCATCAACTGGTACCCCTGGAGCGGGCGCTGGCTCAACCCAACGTCCGTCTCCTGCTGGCGGACGATGTCGGCCTTGGCAAAACCATAGAGGCAGGTCTCATCATGACTGAGCTGCTGGTGCGGCGCCGCATCCACCGTATCCTTGTGCTGGCTCCCCCGGGACTCCGTGAACAGTGGCAGCGAGAGCTGTGGCAACGGTTTGCACTGGACTTTCGCATCGTTGATGGTGCGGAGGCTGGCCGGCTCAGCAAGGAGCTTGGTGACCAGGGCAACCCCTGGTCCCTCTATCCTCGGATTATCGCATCCCCCCACTACCTGAAAGGCGGTGGGCCGCTGGAGGCATTCATGGCTGGATGCTCGTCTCCGCCTCATCCGCATGCCCCGTGGGATCTGCTGGTGGTGGATGAGGCTCACCATCTGGCACCGTCAGCAAATGGCCCGGAGACCCTTCTTACCAGGATGCTGAGGACAGTGGCGCCATGGTTCGAACACAGGGTCTTCCTGACTGCGACTCCCCACGACGGGTACTCGTCTTCTTACACCGGGCTCCTTGAGATTCTAGACCCCGTGCGCTTTCGCAAGACCGCGGCTCCTACCGTGGCAGAGCGTCGTCGGCAGCGAGATGTGGTCATCAGGCGGACCCGGCGAAGCCTCTCCGGCCGGGGCGTTCCTCCGGCTGGGACAGAGGCGATTCAAATCCACTTCCAGCCGGCCGAGTTGGACGTGCTTGAGCGCTTTCGCAAGCTCCGAGAGCGTGTTCTGCGCTGGGGCATTGATGTGGGCGGGGAGCGGCAGTCCGGTGCCCTCCTCAGTATGGAGGTCCTCTCCCGCCGTCTCCTCTCCTCTTGGGCTGCTTTCGATGCCAGCTATCAGGCCTTCAGGGAGGGGCTCCACGCCGGGTTGGAGGTGAAGACCCTGCCTCTCGGCCTTCCAGCTGGAGCGGGAACCGAGTTGGCCGAGCCGGCCTGGTCCCGGGTGACCCGTCGGCTTGGCGGCTGGATGGCGCGCTACTACCCGCACCATCTCAACGCGTTTGATGAGCTGGGAGAAGCGCTTTCACAACTCAAGCCTCAGGACGTTGGCGGAATCGATAGCCGCCGAGATGCATGGATCGATTGGGCGCGCCAGCAGATATGCGGCACCAGGGAAGGAGAGCGAGCCCTGGTCTTCACTGAGTACGTCGCCACGCTGGACGCGTTGATGCGGGCGGTGGACTGCCACCTGCCGGAGTTGGCTGGGCGCTACGACGGGGTCAACGGGCAGACCGGCGCGGCTCAGCGGCGAGAGGCGCTTTCCCGCTTCTGCGCAGCCTCAAGCGGCGTGGCACTGCTGGTCTGTACTGACGTGCTGGCTGAGGGACTGAACCTCCACCATCAGGCCCGCCTCGTCTTCCACTACGACCTACCGTGGAATCCGGCTGTGTTGCAGCAGCGGGTTGGGCGATTGGACAGGCTCGGGCAGGACCGCCCGGTCACATCCTTCCATTTCCGGAGTCTGGCTGTGGAGGAGTTGCGGCTGCAGCGGCGGCTGGAGGACAAGGTCACGCGCATCTCCGGCGACATCGGCCATGCGGTTCCCTTCCTCTCACCGTTGCCGCAGCCCGACGACCGGGTTGTGCCGACCCTCTTCCGGATTGCGCCGATGCCGGCAGATGAAAGTGGCCCGGCGGTGTGCACGCGCCCTGGTCCGTTGCGCACAACCCGAGCCGCGCTTGCTGCCCAGAGTGCCGCCTTGGGAGCGACCCCTCACTCCATGCGAGAGGCTGTGGCTGAGCTACTGCGGGCCTCCTGGCCAGCTGCGACTCTGCTGATGAAGGGGCGCGGGGCGCTTGAGGTGCAAGGCGGGAGGGGCCTTGATTCTGCCTTGTCTGCGCTCACTGCCGGACCGTCTGGAATGCCCGGCTCATCAGTGTTGCTCGATTTTCAGGGGGACCTGCTCGTCGCCGACGGCACTATCAGGAATGCCCGTGTCCATCCCGGGCACCCACTGCTGCGCTGGTTGTTGGCCAGGAACGACGGGAGGAGCACGATACCCTGGCTGTCCGTCATGGCCGATAGTGCGGCAGGGCTGCACCCCGGATTGCTGGTTTTTGCCCTGGAGTCAGCGGTGGCCCAGGGCAACCCGAGTCTCCACCAGGCTCTACTGCCACTCTGGCTGCCGTTGCTGCACCCTCCGGAAGAGCTACGGGTAGGACCCCTTGAACCGGCCCGACGAGGATTGGTCAACGGTGTCCTCGCCGGCCATACAGAGTTGTGTAGCGGCCTTCCCACGGAGTCGCGCGAGAGACTGGCGCAGATGGTGTCATTGCACCTGCAGCACTTTGGTGGCCAACGAAACCGTCAGTTGGAGGCGGCACTTGCCAGCCACCGTGATGACCTTCTCGCCGGGCTCAGTGGTGCTGTGCAACAACGGACCAAGGAACTGTCATCTGGCCTGGAGCGCGGTCCCGCAGAGGCTCTGGCAAGGCTTGAGCAGCGCCAGCGCGGGGGGATTCTATTTCCTCAGTTGGCGGCGGAACTGGCGCTGCGCTCGGCAGAGCTACGGCAGGAGGTGGGGCGGGCTGAGGCGCGGCGGGAGCGTTTGCTGGCGGCCATCGAACGGGAGGCAGAGCGGGCCGATGAGGCCGTGGCCAGGCGCCATCGCCTGCTGGCCCCACTGACCATCCGCTGCGAGGGAATCATCTACATCTGGCCGGGGGGGAACAATGGGGTTTGAAAAGAGCATGGGCGCACGAGCGAGGGAGGCCATTGAAATTCTGTGGAACGACCTGCCATGCTCCCCTGAGCTTTCGTCAGTTAGTGCGCGGAACCGTTACCAGGCAGGCGTTAGATGGGCTCTGCGGCTAGTGGCCATTGGCTTTGCCGAAAGTCGCCGGTTGCTCCCCGTCCACAGCCCGGTCTATGTGGGGTCATATTCGCTCCACGGTCTGTGGCGTCAACTGGGAGAGATTGCCGCCCGTCAGGACCACGAACTGGAGCTTCGGTTCTCGGCCTGGCCACGTCTCCTCAGTCTGGTGCGCCTGGTCTGCGAAGGCTCTTCCCACCCGGACCTGCCCATCCGGCCCTACGGTGGGGAACTGCTTGAGCCGGGTGATAGTGCCGCCGCAGACGGGGTCGCCAGGGCGATGGCTGTACTTGAAGACCCGACCCGGGGGCCCAGCGATGCCGTGGTGTGGCAGATTCTCCAGCGGCTCTGCTGCAATCGTCGGGGGCAGAGAATCGACTTCGCCGCGCTAGAAGCCGACTACGTCGGACAGCTCTACCAGGCGTTCCTGGAAGGAGCTCCCAAGGTGAGGGATTCCGGCGCCCTTGAGTTGGTCCGCTCGCGGCATCAGCGAAAGGCAAGCGGTGCCTTCTACACACCGCTCACACTTGCGCAGGCGGTAGTGGAAAGGACTTTGCGGCCGCTTTGCCAGGACGGTGATGGGCCGGTGCCGCCGGAGCAACTCCTGCAGCTTCGAGTGTGCGACCCAGCAATGGGCTCTGGAGCCTTCCTGGTGGCTGCCTTGCGCTGCCTCAGCGAGGCCGCCATCCAGAGCCTGGACTTCCATGGAAGACTATCTGCGGCCGAAGGAAAGACGGTAATCCGCTGGGGAGTCGGGCGGGAATTTGAGGTGCCCCTCTCCCGCACCGATGACCGGTTTCAGGAGATACTACTGGCGCATGTCCGGCGTCACGTGGTGGAGTGTTGTCTCTACGGCGTTGATCTCGACCCAATCAGTGTTGAGCTTGCCCGATTCTCACTGTGGCTGGAGACCATGGACAGGCACCTCCCGTTGACCTTCCTCTCCCATAAGTTAAAGGTGGGGGACTCGCTGGTAGGCGCTTCTCTGGCCGATCTGGAGACCTACCCCCTGCGCGCCTGGCAGGCGCAGGCGGAACACTCACTTGCGGCACGCAGTTGTTTTGAAAAATCGTCGCGTCAGCTTTCGCCGCTGGCCACTGCGGCCTGGCAACCACGTCTTCCATTTGCCTCCGATTCCACGCGCGGTAGTGAACTACAGACCGTTCTTGCTCGGGGCATGGAGAAGCTGCAGCGGCTCCCCGTGCAGTTTCCCGACCTGAAGCGTGCCCACTATCGCGAGCAGTTTCTCGACTCGCCGGCCAGACTGGAGTTGAAGGGCCATCTAGATACCTGGTGTGCTCTCTGGTTCTGGCCCCCTGACCAGCCCTGCGAGGGGCTCCTTCCCGATGATTGGTATGGTGGTCGTTGCGCCCGGCAGGAGCAAATCTCTGAGCTGGCACGTGAGTACTCCTTCTTTCATTGGGAGCTAGAGTTTCCCGAGGTTTTTGCCCGCCGCCGGGCGGGCTTCGACGCGGTTGTGGGAAACCCGCCGTGGGAGGTCATCAAGGGGGGGAACCGGGAGGCGAATGGCGTGCCGCTACGCGCACTTACCAATTGGCTCAGGGGGCGTCATGAGCCCGCCGGGCGATTCCAGAAGGCCCTGATGAGGCAAGCCCGCGAGACTCCCTTTGTTGCGCAGGGGGCCGGTGATACCAACACCTACAAGCTCTTTGTCGAACAGGGCTTTGCCCTCTGTCGAACCGGCGGTCGCCTGGGCTTCATCGTTCCGGCCGGGATCTATGCCGATGTGGGGGCCGGCGAGTTGCGGCAAATGCTGGTTTCGAAGGGGAGATGGGAGCTGCTCTATGGCATGGACAACCGACGGCGACATTTCCCCATCGACGGGCGGTTCCGCTTCGCGGTTGTCATCACGGGCAAAGGTGGAAGGACCGGGGCCATCCGGGCCTCTTTCCTCAACTCAGACAGCGAAGGGCTGAACGGAGACGGTGTTGCTGCCCGGTGGGTGACTATCGAGCCAGCCGCAAAGCCACGTGGGAGTTCTGCACTGCCGCCATTCGCCGAAACTGCCACCGCGGCTGCTCGGCAAGCACTGGAGAAGGTGGAGGCGAGGGGGCAGGGTGTCATGGTGCGCGGGCGTGGGGCCTGGGCCGCCAGCTATCTGCGTGAGCATGATGCGGGCGGTGCCATGACCCAGTTCTTCCCAGTCGAGCACTGGCTGGATCATGGCTGGCTGGTTGACTCGCTGGGGCTTCTGCGGCCAATGGGTGAAGTGCGGCCGGAGCAATTGGCGCTTCCGGTCTACCAGGGGACCATGATACAGGCCTACGACTTCGCCGCATCAAACTGGAGTATGCCGGGAAATGGCCGCTGGAGCCCGGCGGGGAGTTGGCCGGAACGGACGCTGGAGGCCCGCTTCTACATGGACCTCGATGAGGCGCGGCCGCGCACCATTCCGGAGTACAAAGTGGCGGTACGGCGCATCACCAACGCCACCAATACTCGCACCGTTGTGGCGGCGCTGGTCCCTCCCCTGCCGTGCACCGACAAGGCCGCGGTGCTGCACCTTGCTGACCCGGTGCGACAACTCCTGGTGGTAGCTGCGCTCAACTCCTTCTGCATTGATGCATCAGCTCGCCTGAGGTGTGCGGGAACGCAACTCGACCGCCACCATCTGGCCGCATTACCCTTGCCGGAGCCAGGTGCCATCCGCACTGAAGAGGTCGCGTTGCTGGCGCTGCGGTTGTGCGGCCCTCACCCGTGGTTTGCTCCGCTTTGGCTGGACCTGCGCAAGCGATTGCCGTTGCTGACTGGGCGGCCATGGGGGGCGCACTTTCTGCATGACGCGATGGCGCGCCGGCGGGCGGTGGCGGCCATCGAGGCATTGGTGGCAGAGGCACTCGGACTGACAGTCGACGACCTCGCCGGTATTCTCGCTGATTGCAATCTGTC
Organism: uncultured Pseudomonadota bacterium; assembly: GCA_937884235.1. Taxonomy (GTDB): domain Bacteria; phylum Myxococcota_A; class UBA9042; order CAIXZC01; family CAIXZC01; genus CALGBT01. Next base: position 1,546 of record CALGBT010000102.1, on the reverse strand, counting down.
TGTGGCGGCGCTTAACCATGGCGCCACCAGGGTGCGCCTGGACCCCCGGGGATTCTGGCGGGTGGACCGTGAGGTCCCGCCGGCCGAGCGGACCACAACGCTGGCCCTCGAGGCCTTCAAGCTGCTGCTTCGCAAAGGGCCTGATGCACTTCTTGCGACGATCCCCAACGGGGCCGGTCCTGTTGCCCGACGCAAGGGTTGGGCCGAATGCGAATTGGCGGCACTACCGGTGCTCGAGTTGCAGGACGCGCTCCGCAAGCGATCGGGGCAACAGGCAGCCTTGTTCTAAGGGGCTGACCTGACGGTCTGCAGGAAATGAAGCAGGTTCTGCTTGACCGCAGGAACCTGCTCTTCGAGGCGAGCGATAAACTCTTTGGTTTCACGGCGGACCGACTCGTCGAGACCAGTGCAGCGACATTTGGGTGGCACGAATATCTGTGATTGGGCGTAGTCCCGGCACTGCTCTTCGCGGATGAACGCCAGAGGGCGGATGATGGTGACGCGACCTTCGAAGAGTTGCACTCGTGGTGGCATGGTAGAGATGTTGCCGTGGTGCACCATGTTCATGAGGAGGGTCTCGATGATGTCGTCGAGGTGGTGGCCAAAAGCGATCTTGTTGTACCCTTTGTCAAAGCAGAGTTTGATCATCGCGGCGCGGCGCCTCAAAGCGCAGTAGAAACAGTCAACTTTGCGCTTCGACTCCTGGGCGATGGGGTAGAAGACCTCCTCCCATTCGAAGCCGAATTGGTCTGCCTGCTCGCGGAGGACCTCCACGGGGATGGAGCCGCTTCACGTGATGTCCGTCCGGATCTTGGTCGCGACGAAAGATACGTCGGGGAAACACTCCGCCTGCAACCGGCCGAAGAGATGCATCAGGGCGAAGCTGTCTTTGCCGCCCGACACGGCAACCAGGACACGGTCACCTGCCTCAAGCATTTGGTAATCCTTGATGGCGTTGACGAAGGGATCGCGCAAGTCGACGGGGATGGGTGCGATCACAGCGGGACTTCCTCCAGCGCATCGAATTCGCCGATTGCCGCATGGGTCACTTTGTCCAGGACCACGTCCCGCAACATCTCGAAGGAGAGAGTCACGTCCACCACGTTGACTTTTCGTCGGGAGAGGCGACGGACCAACGCATTGAGCTTGTCCGGAGTCCGGATGCTGGCCGCCAGAACTCTGGTCCGGCGATTGTTGGCCACCAGCAGGTCATTGATCCGCAATACTACCTTTGTGCCATCTCTACCCGCATCATCGTTACGTCCGATATAGCAGGCCAGGGCAGCCGGCATATGCGGGTTGCGCGAGGACGGTGGGCCCTCAGTGACCAGCGCCCCTCCTTCGTCCGTGGAGATTTCAGGCAGGACGGAGAGGGCCAGTGCCTGGGCGGGGTCGGCGATGCCGGTGAGACAGACCTCGGCCCCCTGGCGGATGAGTGTCGATGCGGCGATCAATCCTTTCCAGTCTGGCAATAGCTTAAAGACCAACGTGGGGCCGGCGTGGAGGCCTCCCGTGCGCTCAATTAGCGCGTCGCTCAACGCTTGGG
>CALGBT010000101.1 GCA_937884235.1 uncultured Pseudomonadota bacterium | reverse complement strand
CGTCGAATGGCGAGGTCCATGCGGGAAATTGTACGGTCAGCGGTGTTCCGAGTCCCCAGCACCATCAGGTTAGGGGAGAGGGTGAGGCTACGGGGCCAGCCCTCCGGTTGATGCGGTAGTTCAATGCTTCTAGCTTCCCCGGGCTCCAGGAGGACGATTGCCTCGCCAAGTACCTTGCCCAGGTCGGCGCGGTTGACCTCGTCGATGAGCAAGAGGTGCTCACCAGCGGCAGCCCTCTGATTTGCGCGGAGCAGGTCCCCTGGCTTCACTTCAAATGCCAGTCCACCGTCAACAGGCTTCGGGTAAAGACCGACGACGAAATCCTCGTAGGTGCGGGCTGGATGGAACTGTACCAGGGTCGAGCTGCCGATTCGATCGGCTAGCTGGTAGGCCAGGCGGGTTTTGCCGGTTCCGGGAGGGCCCTCGAGGATCACGAAGCGTCTGTCGCGCAACAACTCTAGAACGGCCGTCGCCCCAACCCGTGGGAATATCGTCCCGGCGATATCCTGCATACGTTCTTGCCAGCGTAGGTCGGCATTGCCCGTAAACGGAATCTGGTGCTCGTGGAAAAACAGGTCGATGAGGTCTGCAACGATCTCTCCGTCCTCTTCGGAGGTGACCGGTACCGCCGCATAGATGACATGGGAGTATGATTTTAGAGCTGCGGGTATTTCGGGCCACCGCGTCGAAATAGCGTCAGGCACGTGCGAGGCCAGGTCTAGAAGGTCCGGCTTGACCCAGGCTTTCCCGCGGCTGAGTCGGGAAATGGCTCGAAGCCTACGACCATGCCCTGGGCGCCCCAGAATGTGAGTGTCAGCGCCGAAACCGTCGGTGCCGATAACGAGCACGGCGACACTTCCAGTTTCGCCAGGGAACCACACGAAGGATGTGCCCTGGTATGGCCCGCTAGTGGGGTTCTCTGCTGTGATCCAACCGGCATAGGACGCAGCATCGGCTTTGGTCTGCATGTTGGCGCGTACCAGGAATCGATTGCGGTGATGGGCGCCCCTGTGGAAGCGCTCGTCATATACCTGGCCGAGCAGTTCCTTGATGCGGTCCGTATTACCCATAGCGTCCCAAGACCGTCCGGCGACCATTCCTTGGACTAACTGATTGAATGCACTGTTCATATTGAGCTCCTCCGCTTATCGGTTTTCGCAGAATGGAGGGCGTGGGTCAAGGACTGCTGCTTTGCTTCTCTGCCAGTTGTCGCTCTTTCGGGGCCGTTGGCGCCAAAGTAGTATCTTCTGCACCGCAGTTGACAGCAACTCCTCTCCGTGCTCTGATTCCTCCGTGAAGACCTACAACAAATTGGTGTGCGACGCATCCCCGAGATCATACGTGAATCCGGAGGAGAGAGTCATCCTAGGGGAAGTTGCCGATGACTGAAATTATCAGCAAGTGGGAAGAACTGGTTTCCAATCTCACCGTTTGGAAGCGAGGCGGTCAGGTGGCACCGCATAAGCCGCTCCTCACATTACTGCTGTTGGCTCGGGCTCAAGCCGGTGCTTCCAACCAGATGCGCTATGCCGAAGTTGAGGAGCCACTTAGGAAACTCTTGCGGGACTTCGGCCCGGTCCGCAAGGCCTACCATCCAGAGTTTCCCTTCTGGCACCTGCAGTCAGACGGATTCTGGCACGTGCACGAGAGGGAGGAACTCCTGGTGGATGGAAAGCGCCGCCTGGGCAGCAATTCTCCCACAGTCATGGCGCTGCGGGACAGCGATGCGAGCGGCGAGGTGCCCGAATTCCTCTGGCGCCAACTGGGGCGGGAGCCGGGACTCATAGTCCGCCTTGCCCGCCGCATCGTGGAGCAGTTCTGGCCGGAGAGCTTGCATGAGTCATTGCTACAATCCATCGGACTCGACCTGGCCACTGAGCAGATCGTGCGGAAGAAGCGCGACCCCCGTTTTCGCGAACGGGTCATACGAGCCTACGAGCGCCGCTGCGCAGTCTGTGGATTTGATGCGCGCATCGGCGATGCACTGCTAGGTATCGAAGCGGCCCACATCAAGTGGCACCAGTACGCAGGCCCGGATACCGTTGCCAACGGCTTGGCACTGTGCAGCCTGCACCACAGCGCCTTCGACCGCGGGGCCTTCACTCTTTCCGATGACCTGCATATCCAGGTTTCGCAGGATCTCACGGGCCACGACATGGTTCGACGGATGATCACGGACCTCCATGGGAATCCATTGACCCCGCCGCAGTCTGCGGACTTGCTTCCTGAGACTGGATTTGTGAACTGGCATCGCAAGAATGTTTTTCGGGCTCCGGGTCGGAGTTGATTCGGTTGGGGCTGCCTTGTTACTCCGCAGGCACCGAAAGCACTAACTTTGCCAGGCGAGCAAACCCACACCGTTGCTCAGTTTCCTCGTCAACGGCGTCTCGCAGCCAATCAACGATTACTTTTCCGGTTTCCAGCATGATTACAGCACCTTCTAAACCGACGGCGTCTCGCACCACAGACTCGTCAAGTCGGGCCAGCGGATTCACCTGGAAGGCGACCTTATCTTCCTCACGCGCCTCCTTACGAACCCGTTTCTGCAGTCGTCTACAGCGGTCGTAATCAGGATTGCGACGGTGCCAATCAAGGCACGACCGTCGATGTCGCTCTTGCTGGTACTCAGGACTCGTGCACCTCTTCTGGCGGGCCCCCTCCCGTGGATCGGGCAGGAACCACTTGCGGCAGATTGAGCATGGACGTTTCTTTCGCATGGCTTTCCCTCACGAAAGCCACGCTCCGGGAGCTTCGCCGTCTCGTCGTATTTTGTAGGATTTGCGCGGTCCCGACAGGAACCGCCGGGACCATGAGACCACCCATCGTGGTAACGCTAAACCGGTACTACCCGGTAACCTTCAAACCAGCGTCCAAGAAGATGAGACAATATGTTCAATTGACACGACCAGAGACCCTTCTGCTGGACTGAGGAACCACCCATGCCTACGGGGTGGATTTCCTCTTGTTGGTAGGGGGAATCGACACCTTCACCGAATCCGAATTCCACCCGATCCTTGGAACTCCTTACCATCCGACCCTGTGATCTCTGGGAGGTTGCGGAAATGTATGAAATTGCTACCTTTACTGGCTTGTTATGGTAGGCTTGCTTGTCTGGGATTGGTGGCTGATTTAGGCCTGCCAGGCTCCAG